>JAHZKQ010000261.1 GCA_022600315.1 Gammaproteobacteria bacterium | reverse complement strand
GCCAAACACGCTAATACGATTGCCTATGAATTATTTTGCCGTTTAGGCAATCGAGTTGAGCGAGTTTATTATGAAAATTGATTTGATAGTTTAAAACTTTATTGTTACTTATTTTAAGATCACGAAGTGTTTGTTGCTGCACTTGCTTGCTCAGCTTCAACCATCACCCATTCTGCATCGGTTTTTTGGTCTTGGAATAGCTTGAAAGATTATGTTTTTGTGTTTTCTTTAGGTGTTTGTTCTTTAGTTTCTGTTTGTTGAAAAAATTCAGCTAACGACAATTTTTCCCCTGTAAATTTTTTTTACGAGGTATAATCAAATCTCCTTTTAATAGGTGACGAAGTTCACGATAAAAACCATGCTAAAGTGATTTAATTAAGATGTAAAGGTAAAATTAATGGATGTATTATTCTTTTCCATAATACTTAATGCCCAATTTAATTCGCTCGCGATTATTTTTTAGGCGCCAGCGATTGGTATCACGCAATGAATACACACAGCCGCAGTATTCTTGTTGATAAAATTCTTCACGTTTAGAAATTTCAATCATTCGGCTGGAGCCGCCACCTTTGCGCCAATTGTATGTCCAATAAGTTAAGTTAGGGTAACGCGAAGCGGCGCGGATACCGGACTCATTAATTTGTTGCATGTTTTTCCAGCGCGAAATACCTAATGAGCTGGTGATTACCGGGAAATTATTTTCATGTGCATAAAGTGCGGTGCGTTCAAAACGCATATCAAAACACATGGTGCAGCGTCGACCGCGTTCGGGTTCATCTTGCATGCCCTCGGCGCGCGTAAACCAATTGTCTTTATCATAGTCGGCGTCAATAAACGGAATGCTATGTTTTTTGGCAAAGCGAATATTTTCATCTTTGCGAATTTCATATTCTTTTAAGGGGTGAATATTCGGATTGTAGAAAAAGATCGCATAATCAATTTTACTGGCTAATAAAGCTTCCATTAGCTCGCCAGAGCAGGGGGCGCAGCAAGAGTGCAACAATAACTTATCGGCCTGATTGGGTAGGCTTAAGGCTTCACGATGGACGGACATGGGCTTAGCTCCAATAAGGTGAAATTGTTCTTATCTTAGGGGATGTGAAGATATTAGGCAATATTCTTCTGGTTGGTATTAGCGGCCAAAGTCATCTTTATGGTAGCATGACAAGATAACTCAATGAATTTTAGGGAGATCAATTGGGTATTAAAGCCAAAACTAAAGCCAGAATGCTAGTCTATGGTTGGGTTGTGTGTATTTTAGCCGCCTTTTTCTACTGTTATGAATATCTATTGCGCATTGAGCCCAGCGTCATGGTGCGTGAATTAATGCATAATTTTTCCATTACCGCGACAGGGGTAGGCGTTTTGTCGGCGATGTATTATTACGCCTACACACCGTTACAAGCCATCGTTGGGATTACCACAGATTATTATGGACCAAGACGGGTTCTAACCATTGCGATTCTAAGCTGTACTCTGGGTAGTTTAATTTTTGGGTTGCCGCACCATGTGTTTTATCTGGCTGCGATTGGACGTCTACTGATTGGGGTTGGCAGCGCGTTTGCTTTTGTGGGGGTATTAAAATTAGCCGCGATGTGGTTGCCACACCGACATTTTGCTTTATTTGTTGGGATCACTACAGCATTAGGTATGCTAGGTGCGATGTTTGGTGATGTGGAATTAAGTTGGTTGGTTGGGCATTATCCTTGGCGGTATATTTTAATGTATAGTGCTTTAGCTGGGGCAATATTAGCACCACTGTTTTTTTTGGTGGTAAAAGACAAGCCCGAGCAACGTATGCATGGGCACCCTGATTATAAATTCCGGCACTTGGTCAAGGAATTTTTTGTTATTCTTAAAATGCGTAATATTATTATTGCTGGTGTTATTGGTTGTTGTATGTATTTATCTTTATCGGCGTTTGGTGAGATTTGGGGAGTATTGTTTTTACGTAAGGTGAGTCACTTAGATAAAGTTAAAGCCGCCAGTTTAAATGCGATGGTGTTTTTTGGCTGGTTGGTCGGTGGGCCGCTGCATGGTTTTATTTCCGATAAAATTAAATCACGGCGTTTGCCATTAATTATTGGGAGTTTTTTAGGTTGTATTGCGTTTTCAGTAATATTGTGGAAGCCAGAATTACCGCCAACGGTATTGGGCGTTTTATTGTTTTCATTTGGTTTCTTTTCTAGCGTGCAGGTGCTTTGTTTTGCAATTGCGCGGGATATGACAAATATTAATCTAGCCGCTATGGCGATTGGTATTATTAACTTATTAGTGATGATAAGTGGCGTAATTTTTCAGCCACTCATAGGTCATTTATTAGATGTTTACTGGCAAGGTCAAATGCAAGCCGGGGTTCGAGTTTATAGTGTGGCCTCGTATCGGCATGCACTGATTGTGATTCCGGTGATGATGTTGTTGGCAACAGTGTTGGCGGTTATTCTACCTAAAGTTTATAACATTCGTACTGAGCTGAATTCTGGAACTTATCATGGATAATGCACAGGGTAGAATTCGTTGGAAGTGTCGACGCGGCATGTTAGAGCTAGATATTTTATTATTAAATTTTTTTGATAATTATTTTACTACATTATCTTTAGAGCAGAAAAATATTTTTGAACGTTTATTGGATGAGCCCGACCCAGACCTTTATGCTTGGTTTCTGGGGCATAAGAAATCCACAGATGCTGAACTGCAAGCGATGGTGGATGATATTATTGAGCATAACAAGGAGTGTGGTAATGCGAATTAAATTTAGAGGATTTATTGTCATTACTGCGGGATTATTGTTTTGTATCAGTTTATCTAGCGTTGCTAAAGACAGTGGTGATGTAACCGGTAAGGCACAGCCAAGAGCCGTTAATCTGGGCTCTTTTTTTAAAAAATCAGCAACGGCGCACACTTATGCGCCGGCAGTTAAAATTGCGGGTCCTGCGGTAGTGAGTGTGTTTACTGATCGAGTCAAGCAAAGTATTGCTCAAGCCCGCGCTAAACCCAATGGCAAGACTAAGCGTCGCCGTCGTTACACTTTGGGTTCAGGCGTGATTATGGATAAAGATGGGCATATCTTAACGAATTATCATGTTATTCGTCGAGCACGAAAAATTTTAGTGGCTTTAACCGATGGTAGGCGAGTACAAGCAAAATTAATTGGTACTGATCGGGAAACAGATTTAGCATTAATTAAAATTGATTTAAATGATTTAGCGGTTATTCAAACCGCGGATTCTGATAATCTACATGTTGGCGAAGTGGTATTGGCTATTGGGAATCCATTTGGTTTAGGGCAAACCGTTACGCAGGGTATTATCAGTGCGATTGGTCGCAGTGCGGTGGGTATTAACGAATTAGAGAATTATATTCAAACCGATGCTGCTATTAACCCTGGCAATTCTGGCGGTGCGTTAGTGAATACCGAAGGTAAATTAATTGGTATTAATACCGCGATTTATTCACGCTCCGGGGGTTATCAAGGAGTGGGTTTTGCGATTCCAG
>JAHZKQ010000260.1 GCA_022600315.1 Gammaproteobacteria bacterium | reverse complement strand
CGCGCATAGAGTGAACCCTCGTAGACTTCCCTAGTTTGAATAAATCACCCTCAATCCATTACGGGCAATTTGCTGAGTGCAGCATTTATACATCTGGACAAATATAATACAAATTTAAGGTAATTGATATATTTTTCTTAATAAATCCGTAATATTTATCAAATTATGCTTGCACAATAATTTAAAATGATAATAATTGCAAGGCACTTAGGGATTATTCTGTACAATTCAGGAGGAATGGGCATTTCCAGAGGAAGGTGCATTAGAATGTATGCTGAATCGTCTAAATAGCTGTATAATAAGAGTGCATTTAAGTTGAACTCCTGATGTTGTAAAAGAGGTCTTAAATGGCAAAGCACGCCCATAGCTCTCGCAAGTCGATCCTAAATAAGATTATTGCTTACGCTCACCAGCAGCTCGAGCCTGGGCGGGCAACGGATCTTTTGTGTCGTTTTATCAAATTATTCTATATCCATAGCCCCTACCTAGATATACGGGACCGTCCAATTGTCGAACTGTACAGTATTGCCGTTTCGCACTGGCAGTTGATGCAGCAGCGTGAGCCGTGTGATTTCACCCTAAAGGTCTTTAATCCAACTGTAGAGAAAGATGGTTGGCAGTCCACACATACTATTATTCAGTTAATTATCAAGGACATGCCCTTTGTGATCGATAGTATGCGGATGGAGCTTGGGCAGTTGGGGCTAACCATACACCTAATGATCCATATGGGTGGGATGAAGGTTATTCGCGACCCAGACAATAACCTGCTTGATCTATCCACCTATCATTCGCGGCGTCGAGGTGAGATTGAAGCGCCGATTTACATGGAGATTGACCGGCAAACGGATCCACAATTTTTGCAGACTATTACCGATAATCTAAAACGGGTGTTGGGTGATGTGCGCATGGCGATCGAGGATTGGCCGTCGATGCAGACCAAAATGCGAGAGGCAGCCAGCTGGCTTACCACAGCAAACTACCAGCAAAGTCCGGCCGTTATCAGTGAGTCAAAAGCCTTTTTGGAGTGGTTGCTTTCCAATCATTTTACCTTTTTAGGTGTACGAGACTATGAGTTGGTAGGCTCAGCCAGTGATCCAGCTCTTAAGCTCGTGCCAAATAGTGGTTTGGGGGTGTTAAGGGATACAGCGCATAGCCGTATGTATCGACATTTTTCTGAATTGCCAGTGCAGGCGCGCGAATTGGCATTATCCAAAGATCAAATCCTTATTATTTCTAAAACCAATACTCGATCAACCGTGCATCGACCCACTTATACCGATTATATTGGAGTAAAACGCTTTGATGAAAATGGTGAGTTAAAAGGTGAGCGGCGCTTTATCGGCTTATATACTTCAGCAGCATATAATGAAAGTCCAAGATCGATCCCCTTTTTGCGAGAGAAAGTTCAAGCTATCTTGAAAAAATCCGCTTTACCTGAGAAAAGTCATGATGGTAAAGATTTGACGCATATTCTTGCCACTTTGCCGCGGGATGATTTATTTCAAGCGACGGAGCAGGAGTTATTTGAAATTTCAACGGGGATTTTGCATTTGCAAGAGCGTTTGCAGATTCGTTTATTTGTCCGTCATGATGCTTATCAACGCTTTATTTCTTGTTTGGTTTATGTGCCGCGAGAAAATTTTAATGCAGATTTATTAAATCGAATGGCGCGAATTTTAAAGCGTAATTTCCAAGGTATCGATATCAGCTATGAAACGCAATTTTCAGCGTCAGTCTTAGCACGCATCTATTTTGTAGTGCGCATTGATCCGCGCAATAAGCTTAAATACGATGTTGAAGAAGTAGAGCGTGAATTAGTGCAAGCAGGCAAATCATGGAGTGATGGTTTGCGGGAAAGTTTGCTGGATTATTTTGGCGAAGAGCGCGGTAATCACTTAATCTTAAAATATCGCAGTGCTTTTTCAGCCGCTTATCGTGAAGCCTTCTCGCCGCATAGTGCAGTGCATGATGTTGAGCACATTGAAAAACTTTCTAGTGATATTGAATTAGGCATGAGTTTTTTCCGTTTACCTGAAGACGCCGAGCACATTATTCGATTTAAATTATTTCACTTAAATGAAACCGTGCCGTTATCGGATGCTTTGCCGATTTTAGAAAACATGGGGCTGCGAGTGATCGGTGAGCAACCTTACCAGCTGGTGCTGCCACCAGAGCAAGAAGTCTGGATTAATGACTTTAGTATGACTTATCAAAAGAATGCTGACTTTGAAGTTGAGGCGGTGAAGGAAATTTTTCAAGAAACCTTTCGCAAAGTATGGCTGGGAGAAGCCGAGAATGATGAGCTGAATCGCTTAGTGTTAGAGGCGCAATTAACTTATCGCCAAATCACCGTGTTTCGTGCCTATGCTAAATACCTTAAGCAAATTGGTTTTACTTTTAGCTTGCAGTATATTGCTGAAACCTTAGTAAATAACCCGGATATTAGTCGAATTTTAGTTGATATTTTTAATTATCGATTTGACCCTGCTAAACAAACTAATAGTGCGGCAAATTCAGCCAGCTTAGAGGAAAGCTTTTTTAAGTTACTAGATAGTGTTGCTATTTTGGATGAAGATCGAATTTTGCGGCGCTTATTGGCTTTGATTAAAGCGACTTTACGGACTAATTATTTTCAGCTTGATGCCGGCGGTTCATCAAAAACATTTCTCGCCCTTAAGCTTGATCCAAAACAAATTTCGGATATGCCAAAGCCCATGCCAACTTACGAAGTATTTGTTTATGCATCGTACTTTGAAGGCGTGCATTTACGAATGGCTAAAGTGGCACGTGGTGGTATTCGTTGGTCAGATCGGCGAGAGGATTTTCGTACTGAAATTTTGGGCTTAATGAAAGCACAACAAGTAAAAAACGCCTTAATTGTGCCATCAGGCGCTAAAGGTGGGTTTGTTTTAAAGAGATTGCCAGGCGACGCGCCGCGTGAAGTTATTTTAAATACAGCACAGACTTGTTACCGAAATTTTATTCAAGGATTATTAGATATCACGGATAATCTAATTGCAGATGAAGTGGCTAAACCGGTTGACGTAGTTTGTTATGATGACGACGATCCTTATTTAGTTGTGGCAGCAGATAAAGGTACAGCAACATTTTCTGATATTGCCAATCAAATTGCTCTAGAGTATGGCTATTGGTTAGGTGATGCATTTGCTTCAGGTGGTTCGACAGGGTATGACCATAAAAAAATGGGGATTACTGCTAGAGGTGCATGGGTATCAGCAGAGCGACATTTCCAAGAGCTTGCTATTAATGTTGACAGTGCGGAAATTAAAGTGGTTGGCATTGGTGATATGAGTGGTGATGTATTCGGTAATGGTTTACTGCTATCGCAGCATATTAAGCTTGTTGCTGCTTTTAACCATATGCATATTTTTCTCGATCCAAATCCAGACCCTGAGTTAAGTTTTAAAGAGCGCCAACGCTTATTTGATTTACCGCGCTCCAGCTGGATGGACTATGATGCAGAATATATTTCTAATGGTGGGGGCGTATATTTACGCAGTGCTAAATCGATTAAGCTATCTGCCGAAGTGCAGGCACTTTTAAAAATCAAACAAGCGGCGCTTGATCCGAATGAATTAATTAAAGCAATTTTGCGTGCTCCAGTAGATTTAATTTGGAACGGTGGTATTGGCACTTATATTAAATCCAGTGCAGAAACCAATTTGCATGTTGGTGATCGGGCCAATGATGCGGTACGGGTTAGTGGTAATGAAATTAAAGCGCAAGTTATTTGCGAAGGCGGTAACTTAGGGTTAACGCAATTAGGTCGGATTGAATGTGAAGCGGCGGGCTGTAAATTAAATACTGATTTTATCGATAATTCTGCTGGAGTAGACTGCTCGGATCATGAAGTTAATATTAAAATTTTATTAAACCAGGTGGTAAGTAATTCAATTTTAACTCAGCAAGAACGCAATGAGTTATTAGCACGGATGACTGACGAGGTGGCAAACTTAGTCTTACAGAATAATTATCATCAGAATCAAGCCATTAGTTTGGCTGAGCATTTGTCGCCACGTTATTTAGGGCTTTATATACGTTATTTAGGTATGCTTGAGCAAGATAATAAAATTGATCGTGAATTAGAGTTTTTACCGGATAAAAAAACTCTATTGACGCGTAAGGCTGAGGGACAGGGTTTAAAGCGACCAGAATTGGCGGTATTATTTGCTTACAGTAAAATTCTATTAGGTGATTATATTCGCCACTCAGACTTACCTGAAGATGAGTACTTGGCTGAGTTTATTCAAGATGCATTTCCAACTCCACTGCGCCGACATTATCAGGTTGAGTTAGATCAGCATCATCTACGGCGGGAAATTATTTCAACCCAAATTAGCAATCAATTAGTCTCTGATATGGGCATCACTTTTACTTATCAGATGCAAGATGAAACTGGGGCGCCATTATCAGCTGTGGTGCGTGCCTATGCGGCGATGCAAGAAATATTTAATTTAAATGAGCTGTATGCAGATATTGAAGCGCTGGATTATAAGGTTGAAGCGATGGTTCAGTTGCAAATGATGCAAGAAGTCGTGAGTTTGGTGCGTCGTTCAGTGCGTTGGTTGTTGCGTAATCGGCGACATAAAATTGATATTCAAAACACTATTAATGATTTCTCTGATCCGATCGCCGGCCTTTTCAAGCGCTTGCCAGATCTATTGTTAGGTGATGATCGACGTAAATTTGAAGAATATCGAGATGAATTAGTAGCTAATAATGTGCCGCCTGATGTGGCTCTAAAGGTGGCAACTGCACAACCTTTATATCAAGTGCTGAATATTATTGAGTCATCACAGCAAAATAACACTGATGTCTATTATGTTGCGAAAATATACTTTATATTAGTTGAGCGTTTGAAGTTGTCATGGTTTCGTGAGCAGATTAATAATTATCCAGCCGACAACCATTGGTCAGTTTTAGCACGTGCGGCTTATAAAGGCGATTTAGATTGGATTCAGCGCAGCCTAACGTTGGGAGTGTTAAATGCTGAAGTCAAGGTGGATAGTGTTTCTGCTAAGGTTGATGCATGGTTTGAGCAACATACCGGCTTGATTGAGCGTTGGCAGCGCATCATCGCCGATATACGTAGCACTGAGGCCAAAGAATTTGCTTTATTATCGGTGGCAATTCGCGAACTTTCAGATTTAGCGCAAGCCAGTGAACATCATAGGAATTTACCCGAATAACTTTGCATATGGAGGATTAGAATATGGATATCAAAGAAGGAGCTTTTGCAGCCTGCGATTATTCTTCAAAATTTATTAAAGTGAAAGGTGCTAATTTACATTATATCGAATCGGGTAAAGGCGAGCCGATTTTATTTTTACATGGAATGCCAACATCTTCTTATTTATGGCGAAACATTTTTCCAGGTTTAGATGATGTGGCGCGATGTATTGCACCGGATTTAATTGGTATGGGGCAATCCGATAAACCAGATATTGATTACCGCGTTTTTGATCATATTGATTATATTAGTGG
>JAHZKQ010000259.1 GCA_022600315.1 Gammaproteobacteria bacterium | reverse complement strand
GGTCATACCTAAACTCGGCGCTAATGGCATCGCTTCTTGAGCATCAAAGTCATGCTGACGAAATCGGTGATCGATATTATGACTGCCTAAATGTCGCCACAATTTCTGCAATAAATATAATGATTCAGTGCTCATATTCGGTGAAGCTAACGCCGCTAATTCACTGCCGCCGTATTGATCGGTAATCGCGTGTAAGCGCTTAGCAATCTCGGGTAACGCTTGCTGCCAACTCACTTCACACCACTTGCCATTAATTTTTTGTAAAGGTTGCTTAATGCGATCAGCATGATAAATTGCCTCGGTGCTAAAGCGATCACGATCACTTAACCAAGCTTCATTAATGTCTTCATTTTCGCGCGGTACGGCACGCATTACCACGCGCTGTTGGACTAAAGCCCGAGCGCGACTATGGTAATATAAATTTGAGCCGACACAGTCATGCGGCGCAACCGAACGGTGCTCTTGTAATTCCCAGCTACGTGATTCATAACGCCAAGGTTTGGCGGTTAATGCGCCAACCGGGCATAAATCAATGACATTACCCGATAATTCCGATTTTAAAAAGTGATTAACGTAAGTGCCGATCTCCACCTCTTCACCACGACCAGTAGCACCCAGTTCACGTAAGTTCGCAATTTCTTCACCAAAGCGCACGCAGCGGGTGCAATGAATGCAGCGCGTCATTTCAGTTTCAATTAATGGCCCGATATCCTGACTTTTTACTGCGCGTTTAGCTTGCCCGTAGTAAGAATAGGCACGACCATAACCCATCGTTAAATCTTGCAATTCACACTCGCCACCTTGATCGCAGATCGGGCAATCTAGCGGATGATTGATTAATAAAAACTCCATCACTGCACGTTGCGCTGCAAGGGCTTTAGGTGACTGAGTCATAACTTTCATATCCGGCGTAATCGGTGTGGCGCAAGCTGGCATGGGTTTACCGACCTTTTCCACTTCAATTAAACACATCCGGCAATTAGCGGCGATCGATAATTTCTTGTGGTAGCAAAATCGCGGAATATAAATTCCCGCCGCGTCAGCTGCCTCTATAATCGTAGAGCCTTCAGCTGCCGAGATCTTTTTGCCATCTATGTCAATTTCAACCATTAATCCACTTCTCTTAATGACCCACTAAACACTTACCATGTTTAATGTGATATTCGAATTCGTCGTAAAAATGCTTTAAAAAACCACCCACCGGCCAAGCTGCGGCTTCACCAAAGGCACAAATTGTGCGTCCTTCAATGGCTTTAGCCACTTTACGCAAGCGCTCTAAGTCACCCTGCTCGCCCTGACCGTCTTCAATTTTTTGCACCAAACGATAAACCCAGCCAGTCCCTTCTCGACACGGCGTGCATTGACCGCAAGATTCGTGCATATAAAATTTAGAAATTCGCGCTAACACTTTCACCATGCAAGTCGACTCATCCATTACCATCACACCGCCCGAACCTAGCATGGAGCCCGCTTGCTGGATGCTATCAAAATCCATATTCATTTGCATAACAATATCGGCAGGTAATACCGGCATTGAACTGCCTCCCGGAATCACGGCTTTTAATTTGCTGCCATTTAACACGCCGCCGGCCATTGCCAATAAATCAGCAAACGGTGTCCCCATAGGAATTTCATAATTGCCAGGCTTTTCCACGTGACCACTAATACTAAAAATTTTAGTGCCGCCGCTTTTGGCAACACCTAAATCAGCAAACCATTTTGGACCTTTTTCTAAAATTACCGGTATCGAAGTATAAGTCTCGGTATTATTAATATTGGATGGCCGGCCATAAACTCCAAAGTTTGCTGGGAATGGCGGTTTAAATCGCGGCAAACCTTTTTTACCTTCTAAAGAATTCATTAGACCCGTTTCTTCACCACAAATATAAGCCCCCGCACTGCGGTGATTGTGAATATGAATATCCACACCAGAGCCCAATACATTATCGCCACATAAACCGGCGGCTTGCATTTCTTTTAAGGCTTGTTCACAACGATTAAATGGTTCCCAAAATTCACCGCGCATAAAATTATATGCTACCGTTGCACCCAAGGTATAACAAGCAATCGCTAAACCCTCTAACAATTGATGCGGATTAAAACGCAAAATATCGCGGTCTTTACAGGTGCCCGGCTCACTTTCATCGGAATTACAAATAACATATTTTTGCCCGGGAAAATCTCGAGAAATAAAACTCCACTTTAAACCGGTTGGAAAACCCGCGCCACCACGGCCTCGCAATCCTGAGGCCTTGACTTGTTCGATGATTTCTTCTGGCGAAATTTTTTCAGTTAATATCCGACGCAAAACTTTATAACCACCAATGCTTTCATAAGCGGCTAAAGTCCAAGGCTCTTCTAAGTGTAAACTGCGATAGCAAACTAAATTATGCGGCATCTATTTCGCCCCCTGATCAATTTCATCAATCAACTCCAACATTTTTTCTGGAGTTAAATGCTCATGATAGGCTTTATTGTCAATCTGACACATTGGCGCACCGGCGCAAGCGGCTAGGCACTCCACTTCGCGTAAGGTAAATTTACCGTCTTGCGTGGTCTCACCCATTTTAATATTTAAACGTTTCTCGATGCAGTGAATAATTTTATCTGAACCGCGCAGCATACAAGACACATTGGTGCATACCGCAATTTTATGTCTGCCAGTGGGTGCTAATTCATACATGTCATAAAAGGTTGCCACCTCATAGACTTCAATCGGCGGCATACATAAATAATCAGCCACCGCTTGCATCGCTGCCTCGCTTAGCCAACCATTATTTTGCTCTTGCACCATTAATAAGGCTTCAACTACTGCCGAACGTTTTTGTTCCGGCGGATATTTTTTTAGCCAACGATCAATTTGGGCTTTATTTTCAGTAGAAATTTCAAATTGAGTTTTAGTATTGGTATTCATCAACGATCTACCTCACCAAAAACTACATCGATACTGGAAATCACTGCCGATAAATCTGCCAACATATGACCACGACACATTTCATCCATCGCCGCTAAATGCGGATAACTGGCAGCACGAATTTTTAAGCGGTAAGGTTTATTAGCACCATCAGAAATTAAATAAATGCCAAATTCACCTTTGGGTTGCTCAACCGCAGCATAAACTTCACCGCGCGGTAAATGAAAACCTTCAGTAAATAATTTGAAATGATGAATTAAGGCTTCCATATCATTTTTCATAATGCTGCGATGCGGTGGCGCAACTTTATAATCATCAGTAATTACCGGCCCCGGATTATCACGCAACCATTGCACGCATTGACGCACAATTTTGCAAGACTGGCGCATTTCTTCAATCCGTACCAAATAACGATCATAGCAATCACCTCGACTGCCAATGGGAATATCAAAGTCTACTTCAGCATAAGTTTCATAAGGTTGTTTTTTGCGTAAATCCCAAGCCACACCCGAACCCCGCAACATCGGCCCCGTAAAACCTAGTTGTAAAGCACGTTCAGGAGACACAACTCCAATCCCTACTGTGCGCTGCTTCCAAATTCGGTTGTCAGTTAATAAAGTTTCATATTCATCGACGCACTTTGGAAAACGCTCAGTAAAATCCCAAATAAAATCCAATAATGAACCTTCGCGATTCGCATTACGTTTTTTAGTGTTTTTTTCATTATGCCAAGGCGAGGCTTTATATTTTGGCATTTGCTTAGGGAGATCACGATACACGCCACCCGGACGGTAATAAGTTGCATGCATGCGTGCACCCGACACCGCCTCATAACAATCCATTAAATCTTCGCGCTCACGAAACGCGTATAAAAATACCGTTAATGCGCCCACATCTAAGGCATGCGCCCCCAACCATAATAAATGATTTAAAATGCGAGTGATTTCATCAAACATCACCCGAATATATTGGGCCCGTTTAGGCACATTAATATTTAGTAGTTTTTCTAAGGCTAAAACATAGGCATGCTCATTACACATCATCGACACATAATCAAGCCGATCCATATAACCGATGGTTTGATTGTAAGGTTTACTCTCAGCTAACTTTTCAGTCGCACGGTGTAATAAACCCACATGCGTATCGATACCCTGAATAACTTCGCCATCCAGTTCCATAATTAACCGCAATACACCATGCGCCGCTGGATGTTGCGGTCCAAAATTAAGGGTGAAATTCTTAATCTCAGGCATCAGGGTTTCCTTCTTCACCGTTTAACTGCATATAGCGATTATCGTTGCGTATTACTTTAGGCACCACTACTCTGGGTTGAATACTCACCGGTTCATAAACACAGCGCGCTTGTTTCGCGTCGTAACGCAATTCCACTTCACCCACCAACGGAAAGTCTTTACGAAACGGATGTCCCTTAAAACCATAATCGGTTAATAAGCGACGCAAATCCGGGTGACCATTAAAGACAATGCCAAATAAATCGTAAGCTTCACGCTCATACCAATTGGCCGCCGGCCAAATATCAATAACCGAGGGCAATTGTAAATCCGCCTCAGGTAAAAACACCTTCAGTCGTGCTCGGCAATTATGCGACAAAGATAATAAATGATAAACCACGCCAAAACGCGGCTTATCCCAAGTATAAACTCGCTCAGCATCTTCACTCACATCAACCGCCCGACTAAATCCAGTCGCGGTAGTCGACTCGGTGCGCCAATGACTTAAACCATAATCTAGATAATCAACACCACAAATATCAAGCAATAATTTAAACTCAAAGGCCGCCTCATCACGCAACACGGTAGTTATTTCGATAAGCTGATTGGATGATAATTCAAGCTCAACCACATCTGCACACGCACTAACGCTAAGATCAGCAAAGCGCTGTTTAATTTTCTCAGTCATTAACTGTATTGCACTCATAGCGATCCTTAATCTGAAGTCCGCGAAATAATATTTTTATGTTTGATTTTATTTTGTAATTGAATCACACCATACATCAATGCCTCAGCAGCTGGCGGACAACCCGGCACATAAACATCCACCGGCACAATGCGATCACAACCCCGCACCACCGAATAGGCATAGTGATAATAACCACCACCATTGGCGCAAGAACCCATGGAAATTACCCATCGAGGCTCACTCATTTGATCGTAAACTTTACGCAACGCCGGCGCCATTTTATTGCAAAGTGTGCCAGCCACAATCATTAAATCCGATTGCCGCGGACTGGGACGATATAAACCAAAACCGAATCGATCCATATCATAACGTGAAGAAGCACATTGCATCATTTCAACCGCGCAACACGCTAAGCCAAATGTCATCGGCCACAATGAACCAGTGCGCGCCCAATTAACAAGCTTCTCAACGCTGGTGACAACAAAACCTTGTTTTGATAATGCCGCTACTCCCATTCAAGTGCACCCTTTCGCCATTCGTAAATAAAACCCACAACTAATATTGCTAAAAATATTAACATCGCCACTAAACCAGTCCAACCGATATGGCGTAGAATAACTGCCCATGGAAATAAAAACGCGGTCTCAAGGTCAAAGATGATAAACAAAATAGCCACTAGATAATATCGAATATCGAACGGCATACGGGCATCACTAAAGGCTTCAAAACCACACTCATACGGCGAACGTTTGGCTTTATCGGGTTTATGAGGGCCTAAAATATAACCAATGCTTAGCCCGGCAATGCCAATAAATATCCCCACACCTAAAAAAACTAAGGCTGGAAAATAAGCGCTTAACATTTGCACTCCCAATTAAAATACATTAACCCACTTCATCCTTTCTCATCATAAACTGGTGAATCAGATCTGGCCACTAAAATAAATTTGGTGCCGAAGGTCGGAATCGAACCGACACGGCTTGCGCCACAGCCCCCTCAAGACTGCGTGTCTACCAGTTCCACCACTTCGGCATGACTACCTGCATTCTTCTCACTAACGTCCATTTGTGGGCGATCTAATAAATCTTATTTTTTCGGCTTTGGTGTATCCAATGGTACCGAGGTTAATGGTAATGATGCCGGTGGGGTGACGGTTTTTACCGGCCTTGAAATTGCATTGACATCGCTGCCCTGCGCTCGGCTTTCACGGCCTATCATATAACCTAAACCTAAACTGGTCGCAAAAAAGATCGCCGCCAGTACGGCAGTGACCTTCACTAAAAATGGTAATGAACCCTGACTACCAAACATCGTATTGCTAGCACCACTACCAAAAGTTGCGCCAATATCAGCCCCTTTACCATGCTGCATTAATACCAAGGCAATAATCGCTATCGCCACCAAAACATGTAGAATCATTATAATTTGCTGCATTGTCTCGCAATCTCAATAAATTGATCCGCCACTAAAGAGGCCCCGCCTACTAAAGCACCATCAATATCTGTCATCGCAAACAGCGTGTTCGCATTACTAGGCTTCACGCTGCCACCATATAAAATACGCATCTTAGCGTAATCTGCATTCGCCGCTTTTAGTTGTGCTCGAATAGCCGCATGCACCGTTTGCGCCTCCTCCGGAGTCGCCGTTTTACCCGTGCCAATTGCCCAGACGGGTTCATAGGCTATAACCGCTTGACTAAAGTCAGGCAGATTATCATGCAAACCTAATGCTACTGCAAGCTGTTCTTGCACTACCGCTAAAGTTTTCCCAGCTTCACGTTCTGTTAAGCTTTCACCCACGCATAGAATCGGCGTTAATCCCATTTCACTAGCCTGCTTAAACTTAGCTGCCACTTGGGCGTTTGCTTCGCCATAAAGCTGCCGCCGCTCAGAATGACCAACAATGACATAGCGACAATTAAAATCCAGTAACATATTTGCCGCCACCTCACCGGTGTAAGCTCCGTCCGAGTGACACGAAAGGTTTTGCGCTCCCCAAGCGATAGAGCTTGATTGCAAAGCCTTTGCCGCTTGCGGTAAATAGGGATAGGGTGGAAAGACCGCAAGCTCAACATCTTTCACGCTCGCAGCCTCATCAAGCAAACCTTTTATAAGCCCAGCAACTGACTCCGTTGAGCCATTCATTTTCCAGTTACCAGCCACTAGATATTGGCGCATTGTTTTGCTTCCGTTACCAAAAGATGCTGCATTCTAGCCCGGATAAGCTATAAAGATCTAGAGTAAATTAAGCTAAACCATTTTGAAAAATTTTGAACATGGCTTTGAACATTTTAGTTATTCAAATTACACTTATTTTACACAGAATCTGGAATTTTTTGTTAATCTATAAATCAATTCGAACCCAACTAGAGCAATCCCTAAAAAAGTTTGGGTTTTTATTTATAAACCCTTTTCTTCTATGATCACTGTGATATGATGCATGCACTCATCATATTGCATGATAGTGAATAATATGTAATTTATTCTATCTGCACCGCCTTGCTTGTAAGCAAAGTAGTGTGTTTTGTGTGAGATATTTGCCATACCTTCTGTCAGTTAAATCTAGACCTTCCCTTTGCCATTAAATATGATTTTCTCTTAAGCTTTTGTAATATAGCGGATTATCACTAAAATAAGGTTGCTTATTTTGCGCTCTTGCTAAAAAATAAACAACTCGCCTTAGTTCTGCATAACGCCCTCCATGTTATCTTTATAGTCCCCGAATGGAAAAGTGAGTGTGGTGTTAGATTGCTCGATAGGATTATCGAGGGTGCTCGAAAGGGCTCAGTGACAAGGACGTCCCAGCTAATAAACATTTATGATTCTGCTTAAGAAATTAGGCCTCGGGTGTAGGTAGTCTAAGGTCTGTGTAGCAAGGATGCTTAAGTTGGGCACGGATGCCCTGAGCAGACCAACTCCCTAATCGCCAACGTATCGGTTACAAATTTCAGGGCCCTCGCGGCCCTTTTTCATTGCATTTCAGGCAGGTTAAATGACAAAATAGACCTTGCAAAAACCTACCATGAGAATGCAATATGAGCCTCACACCATCAACCATGATTCCTTTGGGCAACATCGCACCCAACTTTGAATTACCAGACACTGTTAGCGGCAAAACACTCGCACTGCAAGACATTCGTTCAGATATTGCCACTGTGATTATGTTTATTTGCAATCACTGCCCTTACGTTAAACATTTACAGGATGGCATTATCAGACTTGCGCGTGATTATACCTCCAAAGGCATTCAGTTTATTGCCATTAGCAGTAATGATGTCGACGCCTACCCTGAAGACAGCCCTGAAAAAATGACTGCAATGGCCAAACAACTAGACTTTAACTTTCCCTATTTATTTGACGCCACCCAAGCGACCGCTAAAGCTTACGATGCGGCATGCACACCAGACTTTTATATTTTTGATAAAGACTTAAAGTGCGTTTATCGCGGCCAGTTTGATGACTCCAGACTTGGTAATGATATTCCCGTAACCGGCAAGTATATGCGTGCTGCACTCGACGCCCTCATTAATGGCCAACCGGTTGATGAAGATCAAACGCCCAGCATGGGATGTAATATTAAATGGAAAGCATAAATATCTTAGCCTAAATCAACAATGCACCAAAAATGGATTAATTATTTCAAACCCACAAGTTGAAAAATCTTTGGTATTTCTAGTTGCTAAGGCAAAGCCATGTGACTTTACTATTGCTGCAATTTGACCGTCACAAACGCTAAGAGGATGCCCAGTCATTTTTTGTTGCGCCATAATTTCTCCGTAACAATGCGCAGCTGATTCAGTAAAATCAAGAATTCTATGCTTAAATGCTTCGTTAATAGCCGTTTTAAATAAGTCATCTAATTTCGTGCGTCGTTTACCCTTAGGTAACGCATGAATACCATAAGATATTTCAGCAACAGTAATGCTAGTAATAAATAAATCTGTCGCGCCATTTTGATTAAGCCAATCAACAACCTTTGACTCTGGTGCCGGTTTCATCATTTCAGAGATGATATTAGTATCAACAACAATCATTCATCAAAGTCCATTGGTTGATGAGGTTTTTTATCTGCAGAAGTCGTTAAATCAATGCCATTAGCCTTACCAAAATATTTCTGAAAAACTTGACCCACTTTCACTTTAGCCGACACAGCATTAGTAAGAATGCGCCGTGCCTCTTCTTCCATAGAGACTCCATGTCGAGCAGCAATGATACGTAGCTTTCGGTAAACCCGATCATCTAATTTTCTAATACTAAAACTAGCCAAAAGTATTCTCCTACAGTTTTTTAAATGATAGCATATGATATCAATGAATGCAATGCTATCAATATATAAATAGAAAATACTTATAAAAAACATATAGTTATAAAATATTTTTTACTTTTTATGAATTTTAATCTTCGCCAATGAATGCACCGCCTCAACAAACAAACGGTAATCAAGCTGCGAATACAAGGTTAATAACTGCTGCTTTAATGCCGACAACTGCTTAACGCTGGCACTGGCATAATCACCATCTTTAACCGTAGTTAAATGAATAATGGCATAGTTATTGCTTGGCAATAATATTGCCGTAGTTGCCGGTTTTGATTGATTAGCCGGTAACTTAAAAACCGCATTTAAAATTTGTGGCGACACAGTTTTGCTGCGCGCCGTGACCGCCTTTACCTGCTGCCAATTTAATAAATATTTGCTGTTAATGCCTGCCAAACTCTTTGACTGCGCTATGGCTTGCTGAACATTATAAGCCACCACTCCTGCTTCACGCTGCGCTTTATTTTTAATTAAACTGGCTCTAACCTTGCCACGAATACTTCCCAGAGGAATTTCTTTGGCTGGAATTTTCTTGGCAATTCTTACCACAATTAAACTGCCATTTTTCAATGTAATCGGATTACTATTATTACCATTTACAAAAACATCTTGCGTAAAGGCGGCCGTTAATACTAACGGATCAGAAAAAAGCCCCTGTTTTTTCCCTTGGCGCGTCATCATGGGTGATAATTTAACTGGCACGCCCAAACGCTTTGCAGCTACCTTTAAAGTCGTTGGATTAGTGTAAGTCAGATTAGTAAGATCTTGATGTTGCTGCGATAGCACTTGCTGGAATTTTTGCTGGAAAATAATTTTTTTAATACTGGCCTTAACCTTAGCAAAAGCTTCAGTTTT
>JAHZKQ010000258.1 GCA_022600315.1 Gammaproteobacteria bacterium | reverse complement strand
TAAATTCCGCTAAATTTTCAACTTCAATCTCGACTAGTTTATCCGGGTTTAATTCCACCGCGCGCTCAATAGCCGCGGCAATAGAACCACAAGCGACAATATGATTTTCTTTAATTAAATACGCATCAAATAAACCCATGCGATGATTATGACCGCCGGCAACTTTAACTGCGTATTTTTGCGCATAACGAAATCCAGGCAAAGTTTTACGCGTATCCAACAATTTTGTTTTAGTGTTTTCTAAGGTACTTAAATATTGCCGGGTCACTGTGGCAGTCGCTGATAAAGTTTGCAACCAATTTAATGCACTGCGCTCACCGGTTAATAATGAACGGGTCAAGCCAGATAATTCAATTAATCGCGTATTAGCCTTAACCCAATCACCCTCTTGCACAAAATGTTTTATTTTAATATTTTTATCTAATTGTCGATAAACTTCATCAAACCAGCTTAAACCACACACCAACATATCTTGTCGAGTTATCACGGTTGCCGTTGCCGTGCTGTTCGCAGGCAGTAAAGCTGCAGTAATATCCCCTTCGCCAATATCTTCAAGTAAGCTTGCTGTAACCTGCTCAACAATGATTTTATTCATCATCAAAGGACTCTGACTTTTCTAAATTAGCCTGCGGCTTAGCTTGCCGACGTTTCACCCAAGGCAGCATTCGCCACATCACTCCAACAGGACCGGAAATAACATATAACCCAAACACAGTTAAAACAGCATCTGGCGGCGCACTGGACACTAAGACAAAAATAAATAAAATGACTAATAACACCACAAATGGCACACGACTACGAATATCAAAATCTTTAAAGCTCCGATATGGAATGGTACTCACTTTCAACAACCCAATCACTACCGTCAAAGTTGTCATTTCCACGGCTAAATTTTGCCGTGGCCAATGGTATTTAGTGGCCACCCAAACTAATCCCGCTACAAAACCTGCAGCCGCAGTGGTTGATAAGCCTTGAAAATAACGTTTATCCTGCATTTGATCTTTGGAATTAAAACGTGCCAAACGAATTCCCGCGCACACCGCATAAATAAATGCTGCCAACCAACCTGGCTTACCAGCCCAGTGCAATGACCAGTTATATAGGACTAGTGCCGGCGTCACTCCAAAGCACACCATATCCGACAGGCTATCAAACTGCGCGCCAAATGCGGTTTGGGTTTTAGTTAAACGTGCAATTCGACCATCCAGACCATCCAACACCATCGCCACTAGAATCCCAATTGAAGCAATGGCAAACTGCTGTTTAGTGGCCGCCACGATCGCATAAAATCCTGCAAATAATGCCCCCACGGTAAATAAGTTTGGTAATAAATAAATACTTCGCGAACGATGCGAGCTTGGCTCCTCTGTATCATGCATTGTTATGCCTCCCTAATAAGCAGTGAAGAGTATATCCTAGACAGACCAAAGCAATCCATCACCGATTTTGCTATCTTCTTGATGAGGTGTTAGTCTACTACAACTTAGCGCTCTAACTTACTAATGATAAACTATCTGTAGCATTTACAAAATGGAAAAGAAACCACCGAAGATTATTATTGAAGGTATCACTGAAAGCGGTGAGAACTTTCGGCCTAGCGATTGGGCAGAGCGCATGAGCGGCAGCCTGTCAACTTTTCGCAAACGTCATATTCGCTATTCACCGCTGCTGCAACCCAGCATGCGCGGCGGCCACAAGTGCGTTATCCTGGACCCTCGATTAAAACAATCCAACCCAAAACTGTTTGAATCTATTCTAAAATTTGCTGAAAAAAACAAACTGAAAATCTGTAAAGATAGTAAGGAAGCCGATACTGAAAAAGAATAAAGCGCTAATAGTTGTCGATCAGGTATAGAACGATTACATTAACTAAATGAAAACCAAATCCACAAACCCTCTACAAGAGATCGTCTTTAATAATGGCGAGCATCATTTCAATGCCTTACTAGCGGATATCAATCGCGCTCAACAATCAATCGATCTTGAAACTTACATTTTCAATCACGATGCCCTAGGTCAAAAAATTGTCAACGCGCTGATTGCTGCCTCCAAACGCGGTGTCGAGGTGCGCATTCTAGTTGACGGCTGCGGCACCCCGAAGTGGAGCGCACATTGGGCTAGGCCTTTAGAAGAAGCCGGCGCCTTTACCAAAGTATTTCACCCTTTTCCTTGGCAACTATGGAACTGGAGCCGATCAGTAGTACGCCTACCTGCCTTATTAAAATGGATTTATTTGTTTTTAAAATTAAATTATCGTAATCATCGCAAAGTTTGCATTATTGATCGACACATCGCTTATGTTGGCAGTTTTAATATCAGCCAGTGCCATTTGGATAAAACTCAAGGCGGAGAGTCATGGCGTGACACCTCGGTGCGCCTAACCCAAATTAACTTAGCTGAACTGCAACAAGCGTTTGATTCAGCTTGGGAGCATAAGCCCGTAAAAGAACGACTACGCGAAATTTTTAAAACTGTGCGTCGTGATCCCATTATTCGAGTCAACAATACTCGGCACCGGCGACGAATTCTTTACAAACATTTATTGCGACGAATTCGACAATGCCAAAAACGCATCTGGATCACTAACGCCTATTTTGTGCCAGATAATTTTTTATTGCGCAAACTTAAAGATGCCGCTAAGCGTGGCGTTGACGTACGAATCTTATTGACCAGTCAATCTGATGTCCTCATGATGCCTTGGGCCTCTTCGACTTTTTATTATAGTTTATTGCGTGCTGGCGTACGAATTTTTGAATATCTTCCCAGTGTATTACATGCGAAAACACTCATTGTTGATGACTGGGTGGTAATTGGCTCAAGCAATTTAAATCACCGCAGCTTACTGCATGACCTTGAAGCAGATATTAATATCACCGATCGTATTGCTAAAGATAATATCATCAATTCATTTTTAGATGACCTAAAATCTGTGCATGAAATTGAGCTTGAAAAATGGCATAAACAACGCCCAATCCGCCAGCGTTTTTTTGGACGCTTGGTGCTATATATTAAATACTGGATTTAGTATTAATATTCAATAAATTAAATATATGTACCCAACATACCCCATCACCAAAACCAAACCCGCCAAACGCCCAAGAATTTTCTTTTTTGGCCGCAACCACACCAATATCGCCGGTGCTAACATAAAGCCAAACATAATTACAAAATCACGATGCACCAAACTAGAAGATAGTGCACGCGGATGAATTAACGCTGGAATCGCCAACACCGCCAATAAATTAAAAATATTCGAGCCAATAATATTACCTAACACTAATTCATGTTGACGTTTAATACTACTGGCAATTGCTGCCGCTAATTCAGGCAATGAAGTTCCAAACGCAACCACACTTAGACCAATCACCGCTTCACTAATTGCCAATTTACGCGCAATACTGACCGCGCCATAAACTAATAATTCAGCCCCTACAAATAACAACAACAAGCTTATCAACCACCATAATCCCACTTGCCAAAAAGGTTTTCCCAAGCTTGGTCTTTCATTATTATATTCTGTTAATACTTCACTGCGGTAATCTTGGCGTCGCGTTAAAATAAATAATGCAAATAATAAATAAGCAAATAATATCACTAACATTATAATACCATCGACTCGACTTAACTCGGCATGAAATAATAAAATTCCAACCAATAAAGTAATTAGCCATGAAATTGGCAGCTCACGAGTTAAGCTTAACCGCGACACAATCAATGGCGCAACCAACGCCGCAATACCTAACACCAAACCCATATTGGCAATATTCGACCCAATCGCGTTACCCACCGCAAGATCTACATTGCCATGAT
>JAHZKQ010000257.1 GCA_022600315.1 Gammaproteobacteria bacterium | reverse complement strand
TTAAATACGGATTATGTAAGTGACTGGCGACCGCTAATTCCGGCAATAAAGTTACGCCCATATCTAAAGCCACCATCTGGCAAAGTGTTGGTAAACTGGTAGCGCGAAATTCATTGGTCTCCCCAGCGCCCACTTTTTGGCAAACATCTAAAGCCTGATTGCGTAGACAATGACCTTCTTCTAGTAATAATAAATTCTGTGATTTTAATTCTTTCAAATTAATTTGTTTTTCTTTGGATAAAGGATTTTTTTTCGAAAGTGCCACCAAAAAAGGCTCGTCATATAATTCAGTTACTGTTAAACCCTGTGCTGGGATTGGCAGTGCTAAAATAATTGCATCCAAAAGGCCTTGGCGTAATTGTTTTAAAATATCCTCGGTGCGATTTTCATAAATATATAATTCTAACTTTGGCAGCTCGTGTTTAATATCATGCAAAACTTGCGGCAATAAATACGGCGCCACAGTGGGTATAGCGCCCAAACGAAATTCACCCGCTAAAGGATCGGCAGCAGTGGCCGCAATACTTTTTAATTGATCCAATTCGGCTAATATTTTTTTGGCTTGCGCGACCACATGGGTGCCAATTGATGTCACCAGTACTTGCTTGTTAGTGCGTTCAAATAATTTGACTTCGAGCTCTTCCTCAAGCTTTTTAAGTTGCATGCTAAGCGTGGGCTGACTCACATAACAGTGCTCAGCGGCCTTACCAAAATGCTTAAACTCAGCCACGGCCACCAAATAGCGTAGGTCACGGATATTCATGCAAAGCCCCCTTAGATAATAACTAAAACCTATCGACATTATAGTTATAATCGATTTCACTAATCAAGGAAATCTTTATACACTGGGCTTAGTTTTAAATAAGGAGAAAAGCATGTTAACCATTGGTAACCCATTCCCAGACTTTGAGCTCACCGCTGTAGTTGACGATCAAATTGAATCCGCCTTTCAGAAGGTTTCTAAGCAAGAGTATCAAGGTAAATGGCTAGTGGTATTTTTCTGGCCGAAGGATTTCACTTTTATTTGCCCGACAGAAATAGCCGCATTTGGGGCTTTAAATGCAGAGTTTGAGAAGCGTAACGCAGCACTATTAGGCGCTAGCGTTGATTCTGAATACGTGCATTTAGCTTGGCGGCATAATCAAGCTGAGCTAGAAAACCTACCGTTCCCTATGCTCTCTGATATCAAACATGAATTGAGTCAAAGTCTTGGCATTTTGGATCCTGAAGAGGGCGTTGCCATGCGTGCCACTTATATAATAGACCCCGAAGGCGTTATTCGCTTTGTGATGGTTAATGATATGAATGTGGGGCGCAACCCTGATGAAGTATTGCGCACATTAGACGCTTTGCAGGCTGGTGGCTTGATGCCTTGTAATTGGCAAGTGGGCGAGAAAGCTTTGGTGGCAGAGTAATTTTTGCACGATAAATCGCAAAAATCGCTTAATTATTAATCAAATCGATGTGATTTCTTGCAGAAACATACATTTTATAATAAAATCAGCAGGTTAACTTCTTTCGAGTAAGTTAACGCCAAGACGGAACTACTTGATACTGATTAGAAAGGAGCTAACTCATGAAAAAATGTAATTTTATTGATTGGATTGCCTTAATCCTCGTGATTATCGGTGCGATCAACTGGGGCTTAGTTGGCCTATTCCACTGGAATTTAGTTAATGCGATCTTTTCGCAATCTATCATCACGCGCATTATCTACATCGTGATCGGTCTAGCTGGATTGTGGGCGATTTACATGATGACCAAATGCGGTAAGAGTTGTAACTCAGGTTCGTAATTGGTTATTCAATTTCTTTAAAGCCCGCGATGCGGGCTTTTTTTATTGGGTAAGAATTTCAGGTAGTTTCGCTAATGCTTCAAGCAACTGAAGTAACCCAGAGCGACTTTTAGGTGGAGATTGCATCAAGCTTCGCTTCTTGCAATGACATAAAACTCGTCATCCCGCGACTTGATCGCGGGATCCAGGGAATGCAATCTAAAGTATAAAAATATTTGTGGGTGGTTAGTTAGTTAGTTAGTTAGTTAGTCTGCTGCCTTGGGGAAATAATCGGGGGGAAATGCTTTCCCCCCGTGCCCCCCAGCTTGGTTAACCTGCTTGGCAGGTTATTTAGTAGTTTATCTAGTAATACCACCATAATTTAATAAAACCCTAAGCTTTCTTGTCAAATTGGTTGAATTAAAACGAAATTAATTTAAAAAATCCGTACATTTTGTTTGAATTGTATATTTAATATCGTTAAAATAAAAACCAAATTTAGACGTGCTTCTAAATTAAATCAAAAGGAATTTTCACTAACAAGGAATCAAGCGCCGCAGGGCGATTTCATTATTCCGTTGTGATGAATTCTAGTTATTTACCGTTTGTTTTTATGAGGAATTCAATGAAAAGATTCAACTCTACTTAAACTACTGCAAAGCATTTCAGAAGTAACTGTTGTCGGTGGCTGGAGACTTGCAACAGTTAGAGAAGGGTCTGTAGAAC
>JAHZKQ010000256.1 GCA_022600315.1 Gammaproteobacteria bacterium | reverse complement strand
TAATGGCTGCAACCCGATAATGAAAAAGTGATTAGCATTAACCCAAGGGCAAGTAAGTTTTTTAACATTCAATAAATCCTGTATTGAAGATTGAAAATTTTATTAACAAACCCGGCGGGCTGTTTGATAAGTCCAACAATAATAATCGGATTTTAGAGAAGTTGCTAGCCCGAATGCTAGTAATGATTAAATTTGATTTTAGCGTGCATTCGATATTGAGCGATATTTACGACTTTTTGTGTATTATCGTCTTTTACCTGACCAACTTGATCATAAAAGATGGAGGTTTGTTGTAGTTTTGGCTGGCTATTAATAATTGGAATCATTTGGGTAAAGCTTATGTTAGGGTCGTAGGAATAATTGGTTTGCTGGGCGGGTTGTTGGTCGTTATCTAAACTGGCAGCCTTAGGCTTGCTGGGCAGATGATCAGTCTCGGGCAAGCACTCGGTATGGACATCTAGCCAGGCATCGTGTACGGCTTTTGCAGCTGGAAAGTTATTTTCCAGCAAGTATTTTCTGACGGTCAGCTGGACATCAGCTGGTAATTTAGCAAACATCCCTGTTTACCCCCCCCTATGACGATAACTGTTTCATTTTAAGAGAGTAATGTTGGTTATGCTAGAGGTGATTGGGGGGCAGTCTTGTAGGAAAATTCGCATAGCTCTAGGGTGTGGAGACTGTAGAATTTTGTCCTTGCCAGGATCATTGTTATACTCTGTCGGATTAACCAGGAGTGATAAAATGCGGTGTCGAAACCAACAGGCCTTTGTTATAGGTGCCTCTACGGAAGTCGGAGTGGCTTGTGCCGAATTACTGGCGCGTGAAGGGGCAAGGCTTTTTATTTGTGGCGATGACTTTGACAAGTTAAATGCCCTGGCGCTTAGTCTTCGCTCGCAGTTTCTAACTGAAGTAGATTCGGCGCGGTTAAATGCAGTTGACCCGGTTTTAATTACCCAATTGTTTGCAAATTTAGCGCCAGCTTGGCAGGCACCGGATATTATTTTTAATGTTGCCGAGTTACCCAATAGTTTGCCTTATCAAACAGTGGATCAGCTTAAAGAATGGTTGGAATTGCGTCGCCAAGGATTATTAACAGTTAACCGACGTTTTATCAGTCAAATGAAATTGGCAGGTAAAGGCAGCATTGTTAATCTAAATTTTCCAATATTGCCAAATGATCCTAAACTGGCGGAATTAATTTGGCAGTATTATCGGCGTCACGCTTTGGCTGATGAATTAATGCCGGATGTTGAAGCGCACGCTTTGCGTTTAAGTCGAATTGAGCCGCGGGATATGCAGGCCAATACGGCGGTGGCGCCGGCAGATATTGCAGAAACTGCGTTATTTTGTTCTACCCGACCTGATACGGTTGGCATTGAAGCGATTCGATTATATTCAACGGCGGATGCCGAAGTTAAAGTTGAGGAAAGTGTATGAATTTTTTAAATACGGGAGCTTATAAGTTTTGCGATCTTAGTGAAGCTGAGCAAACGCAGTGGCAACAGGCATTAGAGTCAATGGCCAGTGCCTTAAAGATTAAAGGCACTATTTTAATTAGTCATGAAGGGATTAATTTATTTGTTGCTGGCACATTTTCTGCAATTGATAAATTCAAAAATTATCTTGAAAATGAATCGCCATTTCAAGGTTTAACTTACAAAGATAGTGTATCTGATCGTATTCCTTATAAGCGTTTGCGAGTTAAAATCAAACAAGAAATTATCAGTATGGGGTGCGAAGAGATAAAGCCAGCTGAGAAAACGGCGCCGCATTTATCACCGGAAGAATTTAAACGCTGGTATGATGATGGTCGTGAAATGTTAGTGTTAGATACTCGTAATGATTATGAAGTTAGGCTTGGTAGTTTTGATCAGGCGGTTGATTTAGATCTTGAGCATTTTCGTGATTTCCCAGAACGGGTGAAAAGTTTAGTAAAAGAACACGCGGATAAACCTATTGTCACTTTCTGTACTGGCGGTATTCGTTGTGAAAAAGCGGCTGAGTATATGTTGCAGCAAGGTTTTAAAAAGGTATATCAGCTTGATGGAGGTATCATTAATTATTTTGCGAAATGCAAGGGTGCGCATTACCATGGAGAATGTTTCACTTTTGATGAGCGCGTGGCTTTGGATCCAGATTTAAATGAAACTGACACTATTGCATGTTTTGCTTGCGGCATGCCATTAACTAAGCATGAACAATTAGATTCAGGTATTTGTCCGCATTGTCAGAAATCTCGCGAAGGTAAAAGGGCTGCGTCATACCCAAATCGCCAACAACCCCATCAATGAAAAGGTGCCTAGCGTAGCAAGAAAATGATTATATTGTACGTAGCTGTCACCGCCGGCATGGCGATGACGACGGTCATGAGCAGTGGCAATGTAAATAAAAGTTCCCGCGGCAAAGGCATTAAAGCAAGCGGTCACTGTAGTTGCTGAATCGGCATGCAGGAAATAATCGCTATAACAGCCCAATAAAATTCCAAACGGGGTAATGAGCGCAAAAGCAACCAAAATAAATATTACAATCGGTAGGCGCTGCAAAGTGCGATATAGATTTAACACTAAGGCAAAGACCTCAAAACCTTTATGTGCCACCATGGCAACTAAAATTGCGATAATTAAACTGATATTTTCCGTAATGCCTAGCGCTAAGCCGGCAATAAAAGCGTGGATACTTAAAGTGAGTGTTAATAGCCAAGCGTTAAAACGACTCTTGTGATCATCTTGGCGTAAACTACGGTCAAGAAAGACTAATAATATTAAGCTAATAATTACCAAGCAGATACTCACTGCATAAGCGTTAAAGTGGCCAAGCGAATACAGTCCATGAATTGCGTGTGGGATTAAATGAAAAATTGCTGCGCCTAAAAAAATACCATTAGCTGCTGCACTACCAATCGCTAAAAAGCGTTGATACTGACTGGCTAGGCGCAGTGAGGCCAGTCCAGCAATGCAACTGATCACAAAGATTATGCTGGCAGCACTCCATTTAAGTGCGAAATATATCATTGACTAACCTTTGGCCTATTTAAGCGGGAGCTGTATACTATATGAATTAGCTAGGTGCTACAAGCTGCTGGAGTAGGTCACTGTGTGAGCCAGTACGTACAAAAATCACGGTTTCTTCTTTGGTTAATAGTTTGTAAATTAATAGCCAGGTAAAGGCTTATAACGACGCCTCATTAGTTTGATATCTTTTTTAAATTTTGAGGTATATTCGATAGATAGCATTAATCAGTCTCGTCGAAAAGTTCATCAACGCTTTCTGCTTCATGCGTTTTTCTAGTGTCTGCATCACGCATCGCTTTTATGGTTTCCTTGTTAGGTATTTTCACTTCAAATGGCAACCCTTTCTGTAAGCAGATTTGGCTGTAGAATAATCGGATTGCTTCGGCACCAGAGAGCCCTACCCGATGTAAAATTGTTTCTGCCTGTTTCTTAAGCTTCGATTCTATGCGTGCATTTATCATGGCATTTTTCATTGTTTTAGCCTCACGTGACTCATGATAATTGTGTAACATATGTCACACAATTGCAAGTGCTGGTTATCAGCGGTGAGTTTGCTACAAGCTGGCGCTGGCGCTGGCTGCGGGGAGCTGGTAAATTAGGACCATTCACAGAAAACCTTATGGATGTTAAACCATGAATTTAGATTATCTTGATTTTGAGCAGCCTATTGCTGAGCTTGAACAGAAAATTGAAGAGTTGCGACGCGTGGGCTCTAGTCAGGACATTAACATCAATGATGAAGTTAAGCGTCTTGAGGAAAAAAGCCAGAGCCTAACGCGTTCGTTGTTTGCCAATTTAACGGCGCAACAAATCGTGCAATTAGCACGGCATCCACTGCGCCCTTATGCACTAGATTACATCGAAGCAATATTTACTGATTTTGATGAATTGCATGGCGATCGACATTTTGCCAAAGCTAATGCCATCGTTGGTGGTTTAGCCCGTTTGGATGGTAAGCCTGTGATGGTTATTGGTCAACAAAAAGGTCGCGGCACTAAAGAGAAATTAGCGCGTAATTTTGGGATGGCCTCTCCTGAAGGGTTTCGTCGCGCATTACGCTTAATGAAAATGGCGGAGCGATTTAAATTACCGGTAATTACTTTTATTGATACACCTGGTGCTTATCCTGGCATTAGTGCTGAAGAACATAATCAAAGTGAAGCAATTGCGCGAAATTTATTAGAGATGTCGCAATTAAAAACTCAAATTTTATGTATTGTGATTGGTGAAGGTTGTT
>JAHZKQ010000255.1 GCA_022600315.1 Gammaproteobacteria bacterium | reverse complement strand
TCATGTAACTTACAAAATTCAATTAATTGTTTTTGATCTTCTGCAGTTAAGGGCTTTAAATGTCGGAAGATTAACGCGGTTGCATCATCCCCGGCGCAAATTTCAATTTGTGGGATTGCGTTTTTGATGGTTAAGTTAAAAATTAGTTCACTTAATGCAACAATTAATTCTCCAGCTGGTTTGGCAAGTATTTCGCAACGGCTAAGATCGGCTACGTAACGTGCTTGACGTTCTCGAAAACCCACTAATACTTTGCCTTTTTTAGGCACGTATTTAACGCTTAATCGAGCTTTTCGTCGATAATTCCAGCTGGATCCTTGAATCGCAGGGAGGATATTTTTTGGAACGACATTAGCTTGATGCTGCAATAATTCCAGTACCATTTTGGTTTTATGCTCGATTTGCGCATTAGCGTTTAAATGTTGTAGGCTGCAGCCGCCACACGTTAAAAAATGTGGGCACTTAGCTTCAAGCCGATTTTCTGAGGCCTGAATAATTTCAGTCACTAAGGCTTCATCAAATGCACTATGCATTCGTGTATAACGAAACTTAACACTTTCGCCTGGTAGAGCGCCTAATACGAAAGTCGTTTTACCGTCGATATGAGTGATACCGCGACCCTCATGGCTTATGCCAGTTATTTTTGCGTTAATTTCTGTATCGGGTAATGGCTTGCGACGATGTTTGCGAGGCATGGTTTCTACTCTTTTAGTGCTGCTTTACAGGGTTTGGATAATGCATGATTCTCTCTTAAGCTTGAATGACTTGCAACCTAAATTTTCAGGCCAAAAACTACGGTATAGTTTTTATTTTTGGTTGCCGTATGATCGAAGTTCTTATTTTGGACGGGCTGGGATCATTAGTGGCAAACAGGATTCATCAAGCATCTGATAAATTGTTTAAGCAGTCGATGGCAAACTTAAAGGTGGCTGAAGATTTTTTTAAGCAGCATTTAGATATTAAATTATATCGCCAAATTGATTGGCAGAGTTTACGTTTAGATAAAGAAACGTTTATTGATCGTGATTATAAAGCGCATGCAGCAGATATGGTTTATCAGGTAAAAACTGCGGATGATAAAGCCATGTATTTTTATTTGTTATGTGAGCATCAAAGTAAAGTAGATCGATGGATGGCGTTGCGGATATTTACTTATGTGTTAAAACTTATAGAGCGTCATCATAAGCAGCATCCAAATGATAAGCTTGCGGCAGTCTATCCAATGGTTATTTATTCGGGTAGGCCGAAGTGGACGGCATCACAAGATTTATATGATCTATTTGGTGAGCAAGGCGAGTGGGCGCGCGAGTATCTGACGCAATATCAGCTTATTGATATTCATCGTTTGGAAGATCAAGATTTGCGCCAACGATTATTAGCTGGAGTGATGCAATATTCATTAAAGTATCAAAAAATCAGAGAATTAAAATCGTATTTAAAAGTATTAATACCTTGGCTAGAGCGACTTGATTTTCAAGGTAGTGAGGATTATGCTGTAGTTATCTTGAGTTATGTGGTTGATGGTCTTGAGGATGATAGTAATAAAGATGTTTTCACTCAATTGATCAGTCAAATCTCTTCAGAAAAATTACAGGACGAGGCAATGACATTAGCGCAACAATTTAGACAAGAAGGCTTTGAAAAAGGCCTTGAGCACGGTAAAACATTAGCACAAGAATTTAAAAAAGAAGGTTTTACAAAAGGTATTGAAAAAGGTGTTGAGCAAGGTGTGCAGCAAGGTCGTAGGGCAGAGCGTATTGCCTTGGCACGTAAGATGTTATGTGAGGGTCTGGATGTTTCGTTTATTCAGCGAGTCACCGAGCTTTCTAAAGAAGAGATGAATAAACTTTACGATGAGTTGTTGTCGGCTTAAAATTAAGCGTCTATTGCAATTATTCAATGATATGAAATTTTTTTAGTTTAGCAAATACCTGTTACACTAGGGCAATTATAGAGATAAGACGAGGCAGTTGTGAGTATACTATCAATCATTATCGCAATTTTTTCTATTTTTGCCATCGTACTAATTCATGAGCTTGGGCACTTTAGTGTTGCCCGTTTATGTAAAGTCAGGGTTGAGCGTTTTTCGGTGGGTTTTGGCAAGGCGCTGTGGTCGTATGTCAGCAAGAAAACGGGCACTGAATATCGTTTAGCAATTATCCCCTTTGGTGGCTATGTCAAAATGTTAGGTGAAGATGGGACGAATGTGTCAGCTTCAGAGCGTCAGTATGCATTTGATTTACAGCCGGTGTACAAACGTGCCGCCATTGTTATTGCCGGACCACTTACAAATTTTATTTTAGCCATTGCTTTATTTTGGATGGTTTTTATTCATGGTGTGCCGCATTATGCACCAGTGATTGGTAAAGTGGCGTCGCATTCGATTGCAGCACGTGCAGGTGTGAATGCAGGTGATGAAATTCTACAGGTTAACCATCAACGCACGCACAGTTGGCAACAGGTATTGATGGCGGTATTAAAAAAAGCGGGTAGCAAGGGTAATTTATTATTAACGTTGAAAACGCAAGATCAACCGGCAGCTGTGATACGTCAATTAGATTTAAAAACGTGGCATGTTGATAGCCGTAAGCCAAGGTTCTTGCGTAGTTTAGGTATTACTCCTTATCAACCAGCATGGCCGGCTAAGGTTTGGAAGATATTGCCAAACTCACCGCTCAAAAAAACTGCATTGCGAGTAGGCGATACAATTGTTGGCTTCAACAATAAGCCGACGATTGATATGTTAACTTTAAGTCAGCTTATTCAAAAGCACCCTAACCAAAATGTGCATTTAACTGTATTAAGAAATAATCAGCATTATCAAATCAAGGTGCGTGTTGGAGAGCGTAAATTTGGTGGGCACACGTATGGTTTTTTGGGGTTTGAATCGCATGCGCCTAAATGGCCGGCACATATGCGGCGCTTATTAAAATACTCTCCATTGGCGGCAATTGGACCGGCAGTTATAAAAACCTGGAACCTAACCAAATTTAATTTAGTTGTGCTTGGAAAGCTACTGATAGGCAAAGTTTCTTTAAACAGTTTAGGTGGGCCAATTAGCATCGTGCAAATGGCGGGTTCTGCGTCCATGGCGGGCTGGTTTATTTACATAGGTTTTATTGCGTTTGTAAGTATTGCGATCGGCTTTCTTAATTTATTGCCGATACCCGGTTTGGATGGGGGGCATTTACTGTATTTGGTTATCGAATCTATTTTCCGCAAGCCAATTCCGGCTCGTTATCAATTGCTGGGGTTTAAGCTTGGGCTAGGGTTGTTACTTTTTCTTATGCTGTATGCCACCATCAATGACATTATTAGGCTTTTCTAGGGATAGTTGCAGTCTAGGTATTTTTCCTGTAATCTTGCTTCGGCGCTTGATTTAATCTAGCATGGGATTATCTCTTACTTCTTTGTGAGATATATCTCAATCATATTGCAGATATATCTTAATTTTCATTTCTCGCTTCGTATTTGCACTGCGCAAAATTACTGCCAAATCAATAAACAATTGATGATTATTAATGCTGTTCAATAAATTGCTTTTCTTCTGCCCGTTTTGGCCTGAGTTTGGTGGCTTGTTATCCATTATGGCTGTGATAAGGTAGATCCTACCTCTAAAGCTTGCCCGAATTGTAAATTAAGCGCGGGTTTCAGAGTTAGGTAAAACTTGATCACGGAGGATCGCGTTATGAGAAAAGCACTTGCCAGTGTTGTCATCATTGCCTTCGCAGGACTGTTATGTACGAGTTTGTTAGCAGTTTTTAGTGGCAATGCGGTCAACAGGCTGTATAAACAAAACCAACCGATACATTATCCTTATTTCTTGGCCTACTAAAAAATTTGGATAATGTTTAAAGCCCGCCTTTATGGCGGGTTTTTTTATTGTTATAGAAAAGCATTGTATTCTTTTCATGCATAAGCACAAAAGTACTTGCATCACTTTAATAAGTTAGCGCAAAATACTATCCTTGGTTTTGGGTTTAAAGGGGATAGACTATGCAGCTTACGCATTCTGTTTTGGGAAAACTTAGCAAGTGGGCAGTAGTTGCCTTATTGCCAGGGTTATTAGTGGCGTGTTCGCACTCAGGAAAAAGTTCGTTAAGTGATCAGCATATGGCGATGTGTCGCAACAATCGCTTCTTAAGTAAATACGATTGTTCGCTATCACGTATTCAGCAAGCGGCGCAGATGGGTGATCCTGATGCGCAGTATGCCTTAGGTTATATGTACTATTACGGTATTGGTACTACAACTGATGCACAAGCGGCGCAAATATGGATTGATCGTGCGGCGGCCCAAGGTCAACCTTTGGCGCAGCGTGCGCGGCGTTTATTGGAAGGTGGTGGAAGTTTGCATAGCTTGCATGCCAGACGGCGCGGTTCTGGTGTGAGCTTGCATCAATCGCCAGCCGATGTTAGCCAGATGAATGCTCAAGCACCCGAAAAGAAATTAAATAATGTCTTGCCAGGTTATGGTAAGCGCAAAAAGGCTTCTGCATTACAGGAATTAAATACTTCTAAGGCGCCAAAGTCGCCAGTCAGTGCCCACCAGCGTATGGCAAATGCGTCTGTTACTCAGCATGAAACGATTGCGAGTGCTTCTACGTCAGTATCGCATTCAGTTGCTCAGTCTGGGTCGGCTGATCAAGCGCAAAGTGAATTAATGACGATGCCAGCACGCAACTACACTTTGCAGTTGCTTGGCAGTCATAATCTTGAAGGGGTGAATGCGTTTATCCAGCAGTATGGCTTAACGGGTAAGGTTAAAATTTATCAAGCCAGTTTCCATCATGAGAGTTGGTATATGATCGTCTACGGCAGCTATCCTAATTTCTCGGCAGCGAGAAGAGCTTTGCGCGAACTGCCGCCAGGGATACGTAAATTACGCCCATGGATTAAATCTTTTGCCATTGTCCAGCAAGAAATCAAAACAGGTCAAGTGGTGTCTTAATATTATGGCAAGTTATAAAGTTAAAACAGTATGGTCGCGTACTTCTCTAGATTTTACTTTAAAATCTTTTAATCGTGGTCATCATTGGGAATTTGAAGGCGGCAGCACTGTTGCTGCCTCAGCACCAACTCAATACGGCGGTGAAGCCGATAAAGTGAATCCTGAACAAGCTTTTGTGGCGTCGCTTTCAAGCTGCCATATGCTGACATTTTTGGCGATTGCGAGCGGCCAGGGTTTTGTGATTGATAGCTACCAAGATGATGCGGTTGGTGAGCTGGGTAAATTAGATAATGGTCGTCAAGGTATGATCAGTGTCACGCTCACTCCAACAATTGAGTTTACAGGTGAGCGTAAACCCGATGCAGCGGAACTTTCCAAATTGCACGAAATGGCGCACAAGAATTGTTTCATTGCCAACTCGGTGACGACTAAAATCAAAATTAATCATTAACTAACGCGAGTTTGCTACCAATACTCCTAGTTTTTGGGTACACTAAAGACTGTTTTTAACAGGAACCTAGGTGTTAGGGATTTTAGTAGCGAAACCATGCAGTTAACAAACATTAAACTAACTGGCTTTAAATCTTTCGTTGACCCAACGAGTATTCCCATCCGCAAACAGATGACTTCCATTGTTGGCCCCAATGGCTGCGGCAAGTCGAATGTGGTGGATGCGATTCGCTGGGTGGTTGGCGAATCGTCGGCTAAACAGCTGCGCGGTCAGTCAATGACAGACGTGATTTTTAATGGCACCAGTGCGCGAAAACCCATCGGCAAGGCGTCGGTAGAGTTGGTCTTTAGTAATAATGCTGGTCGATTGGTTGGTGAGTATGCAAAATTCACTGAGATTTCAGTAAAGCGTGAAGTCGATCGTGATGCGCAATCGAGATATTACGTCAATGGAGTGCAATGTCGGCGTCGTGATATTCGGGATATCTTTTTAGGCACGGGTTTAGGTCCACGCAGTTACGCCATTATCGAGCAGGGTATGATTTCACGCTTAATTGAAGCCAAGCCCGAAGAAGTGCGAGTTTATCTTGAAGAAGCGGCCGGGATCTCTAAATACAAAGAACGTCGTCGTGAAACTGAAAATCGAATCCGTCATACGCAGGAAAACTTAGATCGCCTTAGTGATTTGCGCGAAGAGATGGAAAAGCAATTACGCCATTTGAAGCGCCAAGCAAATGCCGCCGAACGCTATAAAGTTCTAAAGCAAGAAGAGCGCTTGTTGCAAGCACAAATTAAAGTATTAAATTGGCAAGTGCTAGCTGATCAAGTTCAAGCAATGCGCCAGGATTTACAGCAACGCGAAGTCAGTTGCGATCAATTACAAACAAATATACGCAGCTTTGAGACCGAAGTGGAAGCTGCGCGGTTACGGCAAGTTGAAGCCACTGAGCAACAAAATGCGGTGCAAAAACAATATTATAGTTTAGGCGCAGATATTGCTCGCATTGAACAAAGCATTGAGCATTCCGGCCAGCAAGTCGAGCAATGGCAACAAGAGCTTGAAGAAACGGCAACGCGTTGGCAAGAACTTAACGATCAATCATATGAGCAAACCTCACAACTTGAAGATCTAACTTCTGAACTTGAGTCATTAACACCACAAAATTATACCTTGCAAGCGGACTTAGATGTTGCAACGCAAGGTTTTCATAAAGCGCAAGCGGCGATGCAGGTCTGGCAAAAGCAGTGGGATGAACAGCAAACAAGTTTTTTTGATTTAAAACAAAAGCTGAGCGTGTTGCAAAATAATTTGCAACACAATACCCAGCAATCAGGACAGCAAAAAGCGCGTTATCAGCACTTAACAAATGAGCTTAACAGCACCGACTTAAATGCCTTGAATGCAGAGGTGATGCCGTTAACCAATAAAGCTGAACAGTTGCAAACTGATTTACTGCAAGAGCAAGTTAAACTTGGTGAACTCAATCAGCAGATTACCGACCAACGTCAACAAAATACTCGTTACCAAGAAAATGTGTTGCGTTTGCATCAGAATGCACAGGAATTAATTGCCACACGTGCATCGTTAACCGCATTGCAGCAGGCCGCATTGGGAGATAATGATGAAAGCGTGAATGCTTGGTTGGATGTTGCACAGCTAACCGATAAGCCGCGTTTGGGGCAGAATTTACAAGTTGAATCCGGTTGGGAGCAAGCGGTTGAGATGGTGTTGGGCAGTGATTTTTCTGCCGTGTGTGTTGATCAAGTGGCGCCATATTTTAGTGCATTAAAAGATTTATCGGCCGGGCAGGTAACGCTAACTTCTCTACCAACTGTCACCAACATTAAAGCCAATAGCTTGGCGAGCAAGGTTAGTGGGCCTTATGCGTATCATCCTAAGCTAGCCAATATTTATTTAGCGGATTCTTTAGCATCAGCAGAGCAACAATTAACTCAGTTAGCAGACAATGAATCAATTATTGTAAAAGAAGGTATTTGGCTCGGTAAAAACTGGGTAAAAGTTTCTAAAGCCTTGTCAGAAACCGATAGCGTATTGCATCGTGAGCAAGAAATTAAACGCGTTAATCAAGAGTTGGAAGCGGCAGAAGCTGACTTAGCCACGCAACAGGAATTGCTTGCAGAAGGTGCGGCGAAACTTGATGATCTAGAGCAAAAACGCAGTCAAGCGCAGCAAGATTACCAAAGTTTTAGTAATCGCTATACTGAAGCACAAACCGAATTAAGTGCTACGCAATCACGCTTGGCTGAGTTAACACAGCAGCAGCAACGTAATCAACAAGCGGCAAGTGTTGCAAACAATGAAATTGAAAGCTTGCAGCAAACAGCGGAGAATATTAATCAAGAAATTAATGCCTTGCAAACCGAAATTGCCCAGCAATCTGAAGCCACAACTGAACTGCAAAACCGACGTGCAGCGTGCGAAAATGCGCTTGAACAGGCCAGGCAAAAAGCCCAAGCTGAACGCCAAAAGCATGATGAATTAGAAATCCGGCTATCTAGCAACCAAAGTCAGGTGGCATTATTAAAACAAACTTTATCAGGCAATGAGCGTCAACTTGAAAAAATTACTGAGCGACGTGAACTGCTGGAGAAAAATCTGGCCGCTAGTGATGAACCATTAAATCAATTAAAAACTGAGTTACAAGATAAATTAAATAGTCGTCTTGAGGTTGAAACCAACTTGCGTGAGGTTGAAAGTCAATTGCAGCAGCATAATCAGCGGTTGGAAACATTAACGCAGCAGATTCATGACACTGCTGAAAAGTTGCAACAAGCTAAAGATAATTTACAAACTGCGCGTTTAGAAGAACAAGCTTTAATCGTGCGTCAAGCAACCATTAAAGAGCAGATTGATGAAAGTCATTTTAATTTAGAAGAATTGCAAGCGGAAATACCTGAAGAGGCCGAGTTAACCGCATGGCAAGAGCAGGCGGATACTTTAGCGTTAAAGATTAGTCGGCTTGGGGCCATTAATTTAGCGGCAATTGATGAGTATGATGCGTTAGCTGAACGCAAAGAATATTTAGACAAGCAACATATCGATTTAGAGCAGGCTTTAGAGTTACTGCAAAATGCCATTCGCAGAATTGATAAAGAAACCCGAGCGCGGTTTCGAGACGTTTTTGATCGAGTCAATAGTGCTATGCAGCAAATATTTCCACGTATTTTTGGCGGTGGCAGAGCGTCTTTGGAATTACTTGAAGATGACATCTTGAAAACAGGTATTATTATTCGCGCCCAACCACCGGGCAAACGTAATGCGAGCATTCATATGTTGTCTGGGGGCGAAAAAGCACTAACGGCGATTGCCTTTGTGTTTGCGATGTTTCAATTAAATCCCGCGCCTTTTTGTATATTGGATGAGGTGGATGCACCACTGGATGACGTGAATGTCGGTCGATTCTGCAAACTTGTCAGAGAAATGTCAGACTGCACGCAATTTATTGTGATTAGTCATAATAAGGTGACTATTGAAGCAGCAGATAGCTTAATGGGCGTGACTATGCAGGAACCTGGCGTATCTAGAATTGTATCGGTTGATATGGAGGCCGCAGTAGAAATGGCGGCGGCATAAGGTTAAAGGAGAGGGCTAATGGGTATCGAATCAGGCATATTGTTCGTTGCTATTCCAATTATTTTAATTGTCGTAGGTGTTTGGTTATTACGATCATCTTACCGTCAGCCTAATCAAACGCGCGCGAATAATAAAAGGCGTCCAGTACGTAGAGAAGCGCGACAGTCAACTAATGTATTAGCTAGCAACCCACTAAAAGCCACAACCTATTCTGCTGCACAGATTGATGAAAAGGCTTCACAGATAGTGCCAGATTCGGATAGTGTATTAGGTTTATCGCCTGAAGAGGCAATAACGCCCGCCGCTGAACCTGCAATAACGCCAACGCCTGTTGAAGTACCGCCTGCGCCGACAAATACAATATTATCTGCCAACTGTCCGGATCTTATTAGTTTGTATTTAGTCGCCGAAAAAGATCAGCCTTATATCGGCTATGAATTATTACAAGCTTTATTATCGGTAGGGCTACGTTATGGTGAAATGCAAATCTTTCATCGTTACCAATCAAAAGCTGCTAAAGGGCCAGTATTATTTAGTTTAGCATCAGCGATAGCGCCGGGCACTTTTGATTTGCCCAAAATGGGTTCGTTTTCAGCGCCAGCTTTATGTTTGGTGTTGCATCCAAAAGAATTAGCCGAGCCTGCCGTGGCCTACGATTTAATGGTAACAACTGCCGAACAGTTAGTGGATGATTTGGGTGGCATTATTTTAGATGAAAATCGGCAAACTTTAACTAAAGATAAAATCGCTGCTAAACGTCAATTATTACAACCGCAGGCTGCACCCCAAGCAACAGAGAATTTAATTACTGAATCTAGCTAGGGGAGTTCATGAGCGTTTCAGCTAAGGTTCGTGAGCAGCTTAAAAAGCTTCGACAAGAGATTAACGAACATAATTATCGTTACTATGTTTTAGCCGAGCCTAGTGTTCCTGATTCTGAATACGATCGATTATTTCATCAATTAAAAGCCTTAGAAACCCAGCATCCCGAGTTGATTACCAGCACTTCACCCACTCAACGGGTTGGCGCGAAACCCTTAGAAAATTTCAAACAAGTCACTCATCAACTGCCAATGCTGTCATTAGATAATGCTTTTAATGAAGATGAGTTAATGGCTTTTAATAAGCGAATTTTGCAACGTTTAAATATCGATACTGAGATTGAATTTGATTGCGAGCCTAAACTTGATGGCGTGGCGATTAGTTTGTTATACAAAAAAGGCGAATTAGTTCAAGCAGCCACTCGAGGCGATGGTAAAATTGGTGAAGACGTCACCCAAAATGTGCGTACGATTAAAGGTATTCCTTTAGCATTGCGTGGCAAAAAAATTCCACGCTTGCTGGAAGTGCGTGGCGAGATTTATATTCCCAAGGTTGGCTTTGAAGCCCTAAATAAAGCCGCCATAAAAAACGCCCAAAAAACTTTTGCCAATCCACGCAATGCGGCAGCAGGTAGTTTAAGGCAACTGGATTCAAATATTACTGCCAGCCGACCATTGGCATTTTTTGCTTACGCGGTGGGTGTAGTTGAAGAGGGCGAACTGGCTAAAACGCAAGCTGAGATTTTAAAACAATTACGAATTTGGGGCTTGCCGGTAGCGCCAGAAATATCTACCGTCAAAGGCATTAAAGCCTGTTTAGATTATTTTAAGCGCATACTAAAAATTCGTGATAGTTTAGCTTATGAAATTGATGGCGTAGTTTTCAAAGTGAATTTATTAAGCTTGCAAGCACAATTAGGTTTTGTGTCCAGAGCGCCGCGTTGGGCGATTGCACATAAGTTTCCAGCGCAAGAAAAAATAACTACTGTTAAAGCGATTGAAGTGCAGGTTGGCCGCACCGGTGCTATCACGCCAGTGGCCAGACTGGAACCCGTTTTTGTCGGAGGCGTGACGGTGAGTAACGCGACCTTGCATAATTTCACTGAATTATATCGTAAAGATATTCGCGTGGGTGATAGTGTGATTGTGCGCCGTGCCGGCGATGTCATTCCCGAAGTGGTGAGTTATATTCCGGAGAAACGCCCGAAAAATACCCGTAAAATAAAATTACCAACGCATTGCCCGGTATGCGACGCGGAAGTTGAAAAGCCGGAAGAAGAGGTCGTATTGCGCTGCACTGGCGGTTTATATTGCCAGGCGCAATTAAAAGAGTCGATTAAGCATTTTGCTTCGCGCAAAGCCATGGATATTGATGGTCTTGGTGATAAGTTGGTTGAATTATTGGTTGAGAAAGAAATTATTAATGATGTGACGGACCTTTTTAACTTAAATCATCTGGTGCTAGCTAATTTACCACGAATGGGCGCAAAATCAGCTGATAATTTATTAGCATCTATCGAAAAAAGTAAAGCAACAACATTGCCACGGTTTATCTATTCGCTCGGTATTCGC
>JAHZKQ010000254.1 GCA_022600315.1 Gammaproteobacteria bacterium | reverse complement strand
TTTAATCTTAGTGTATTTTGTATTTAAGGATTTAATATATTTAACGACTTCATGATAACTTAAAATTTGCCGGTTTTTATAAATGACTAAATCTGGACTTAAATAATTCTTTGCCAGCTGAGCCTTTTTATTCTCAAAAAGATAATGAAACATGCCGGCTACCAGATTAAGATTAGCCAAACATTTAAGCTCGGTATTGCGATCACAGATAATCGTATCGGCCTCTTTGATATTCTGCATGCTGGGCACGCTCGCCCATGCAGTGCTCACCACCAGCATGGTCAATAAAAAAATGATCCGCAAATAACGCATAACTCGTTGTCCTTAAACCCATTTTCCCATCATAGCATGAACTAAATCGTAAAGGAATTACTCAGCCCTGTGCCGCCAACATCTTAGTTTTTATTTCTGCTATCGCCTCACGCAAGCCAATAAACACCGCACGAGCGATAATACTGTGACCAATATTTAATTCATTCATCACCGAGATCGCAGCAATATTGGCCACGTTATCAACGGTTAATCCATGCCCTGCATTGACAATTAAACCTAACTCCGCCGCATAATCAGCTGCCGATTGAATCCGTGCTAACTCTGCCGTTTGTTGCTCGGGTGTTTTAGCATTGGCATATTCACCAGTATGCAACTCAATGGTCGGCGCACCACAAGCTTTAGCGGCGTCAATTTGACTTTGCTCTGGATCGATAAATAGCGATACTTCAATTCCAGCATCTGCTAATTTACTGCAAACCGTTTGCATATGATCCAGCTGGTCAACCACATTTAGACCGCCTTCGGTGGTTAATTCTTCACGCTTTTCCGGCACCAAACAACAATGTGCTGGTTTTAATTGAGCGGCAATCGTCACCATTTCTTTGGTGGTGGCCATTTCCAAATTCATGGGTACTGCCAACTCAGCCTTTAAAGTAAACACATCCTGATCTTGAATATGCCGGCGATCTTCACGCAAATGCAAAGTAATACCATCAGCTCCAGCTTCAACCGCAATTAGTGCACCTTCAATAGGGCTGGGATAATCGGTACCACGTGCTTCACGCAAGGTGGCGATATGGTCAATATTGACGCCAAGTTTTATTGAGTTCATTGGATGCTCCTTTAACGTAATAGTTCCCGGCTTTTTAGTGGCTTTGAACCTAAATGCCTCGCCAGCACGCAGCGTAATAATTTTTTGGCATCTTGTAAGCTTGTTGAATCTGAAAAGTCTTCTTGCTCTAATGCCAATAAACTCGAGCCCGGCAATATTAACCCACTATTGTCTTGCGCACTACACACAAAGCCGCGTTCTGGTAAATACTGGTAATGTTTTTTAGAATCAATAGGCTCATGGCTATCAGCATCATGCACTAATGATAAACCATAACCTAAAGCTTGCAATAAACGCTTTTCAAATATGCGTAATGTTTTTGGCAAATTCTCACCCTGCTCCAACGCATTTAAAGTATCTTGATACAAAGTAAATAGATTGGGATAAGGATCATCGCGCTGCAACAGGCGCATTAATAATTCATTTAAATAAAATCCACATAGCAATACATCGCCATCTAATTGATAAGCTCGACCACTTAACTCTAAATTACCTAAGGTTTTTAATTCACCTCGACCTATCCAAGACGCTAATAACGGCGTAAACAACTGCAACTTACCACGATAACGCGACTTTGGACCACGCGCACTGCGCGCTACGGCTGCCATCCTGCCATGCTTATAGGTTAATAATTCAATAATTAAACTACTGTTACTATAAGCATGACTATGCAATACAAAAACCGGCTCTAAATTAACGCGCTGGGAATTACTCATCATTATAACCAAGAGAATCCAACACTGATTGGTTGTCCGACCAGTTTTGCTTGACCTTACACCATAGCTTTAATAAAACTTTCTTCTCAAAATAAGCTTCAAGATTGTATCTAGCACTTTGACCAATGGCTTTTAATCGACTGCCCTCTTTACCAATCACAATGCCTTTTTGACCTTCACGCTCTACCCATACCATTGCCGCAATCTTGATAATGTTTTTATTTTCTTCAAATGCATCAATAGTCACGGTAGTTGCATATGGTAATTCTTGACCCAGCTGGCGCATTAATTGCTCGCGTACGGTTTCGGCAACAATAAAACGTTGTGAACGATCGGTAAATTGTTCGGGCGGAAAATAATGCTGCCCTTTTGGCAGTGCCGTTATAATCGACTGCTCAAGCTCAGTAATTTGCAAACCTTGCTTGGCTGAGACTGGAATAATATCCTTGAAATCTAAATGCTGAGCATGTTTTTCGATAAAGGGTAAAAGTAGATTGCGATCTTTAACGCGATCAATTTTATTAATCACCAATAACGTCGGTACATTAATTTTTTGCAATAGCTTGACCACGTGACTATCTTCTTCCGTCCAGTTCAAAGCCTCAACCACAAATAAAATCATATCCACATCGTGCAATACACTTAACGCCGCCTGATTCATATAACGATTTAAGGCGCGCTTAGCTTGATAATGAATGCCCGGCGTATCCAAATAAACAACCTGCACTTCCTCAATGGTCTTAACACCAAGAATACGGTGCCGAGTGGTTTGTGGTTTGCGTGAAGTAATACTAAGTTTTTTACCCAAAATATAATTTAGTAAAGTTGACTTGCCAACATTGGGCCGACCGATAATTGCTACATAACCGGATTGTTTTTCAGTCGTCATGCAATTGCTCCAAAAAATTCGCCGCCGCTAACTGCTCGGCTTTACGTCGACTGGTGCTCACACCTTCCGCGCTATGATCTAAACCATTGACCGTGCAAACCACATAAAAACGCTGGATATGCGCTGCACCGCTCACTTTAACTTGATAATCTGGCAACGGTAAACGCCGTGCTTGCAACCATTCTTGCAATAAAGATTTTGAATCCTTGATGGGTTTAAATAAACTTAAATCTTCAAAGCGATCGCCGTACCAAGTTAATACGGCGTTGCGACACGAATCCATACCGCCATCTAAATAGATCGCACCAATCACCGCCTCAAACGCATCGGCTAAAATCGATGAACGTTTACGACCGCCACTTTTTATTTCACCAACGCCCAACTTCAAACAAGGACTAAAATGCAATGACCTTGCCATGCCTGCTAACATCTCGCCATTCACTAACGAAGAACGCATGCGGCTCAATTCGCCTTCGGCAGCGTTCGGGTGTTTAGCGTACAAAACTTCGGCGATAATACAACTTAATACCGCATCGCCTAAAAATTCTAAGCGCTCGTTGTTTTGACCTTCAGCGCTGCGATGCGTTAAGGCCATGGATAATAACTTTGGATCTTTAAAGGTATAGTCCAGGTTATTAATTAAATTTTTAATGTCTTCTAACATTAACTTCACCCTTTTTGGTTTGGGTGAATTTAATAACGGGATACTGGTTAACTACAACGTTATTAAATCCACTGGATTTGTTATTCATTTTTCCCTACTTTTAACACTGCTAAAAATGCGTCTTGCGGAATGGCGACTTTGCCCACCTGCTTCATACGCTTTTTACCGGCCTTTTGTTTTTCCAATAATTTACGTTTACGACTCACATCACCACCGTAACATTTAGCGGTGACGTTTTTGCGCAACGCTTTTACAGTACTGCGGGCAATAATTTTCCCGCCAATCGCCGCTTGAATGGCAATTTCAAACATCTGCCGTGGGATTAGTTTCTTTAATGCTTCGGTTAATTCCCGACCTCGCTGCGCCGATCGATCCCGATGCACAATACACGCCAACGCATCAACTCGGTCGCTATTAATTAAAATATCGACTCTAATTAAATCTGCCTTGGCAAAGTGATCAAAGCCATAATCCAATGAGGCAAACCCACGGCTCACTGATTTTAGTCGATCAAAAAAATCTAATACGACTTCGCTTAAAGGAATTTCATAAGTCAATGAGATCTGATTGGTTAGGTATAAAAGCTTTTTCTGTACGCCGCGCTTATCAACGCATAAGGTAATCACATTACCTAAATAATCTGGTGGCACCAAAATATTTACCACCGCAACCGGCTCACGGATTTCTTGGATCTCAGAAACATCCGGTAGGCTGCTTGGATTTTCAACATAAATAATTTGCTGATTGCGTTTAACAATCTCATAAACCACTGTCGGTGCGGTGGTAATTAAATCCAAGTTATATTC
>JAHZKQ010000253.1 GCA_022600315.1 Gammaproteobacteria bacterium | reverse complement strand
TATAAAAACCCACGGTCAAATGAAACAATGCCAAGCCCCTAAGCCTTATGCCGCGCCAGAACTTCGCGTTACCATAGATAGATTAGAGGATTACTTAACTCTAGCGCGTTTTTATCATGACTGCCGAAAAACGGGTGCAGAGCCAAGGCTGTTGAATTGTATAGAAATGGGGTCAAGTCTTTTATTATAAAATTTTGTTTTTAAATTGAACAAAGCCTTATAATAAAAGACTTGACCCCTTAGCTCTTGGCTTCTAGTCATGCTAGAATTCGCTCTTTTCAAAGGCTTTCTCAATGGACTTTAAGATCAAAAATCGGTCAATAGGGCCAGGATATCCACCACTAGTCATTGCCGAGATCTCGGCCAATCATAATCAGTCATTTGATCGTGCCTTGGCCATTGTGAAGGCGGCCATTGAGGCGGGTGCGGATGCGATTAAACTGCAGACTTATACCGCCGATACCATGACTATCGATGTCGCTGGGGAAGATTTTCAGATTACCGATCCCAGCAGTTTATGGGCGGGCCGCTCACTTTACTCCTTATATGAAGAAGCGCATACGCCCTGGGAATGGCATCAAAAGCTGTTTGATTATTGTACCAAGCATGATGTGTTAGCCTTCAGTTCGCCATTTGATGAAACCGCGGTGGATTTTTTAGAATCTTTAAATGTGCCAGCTTATAAAGTCGCGTCATTTGAGATGACCGATTTACCTTTAATCCGTAAAATTGCCGCTACTGGCAAACCCATGATTATCTCTACTGGGTTAGCGAATCGTGAGGAAATTGCCGAGACGGTCATAACCGCAAAGCAAGCGGGTTGTGAATCAATTTGTTTATTGCACTGTGTGAGTGCTTATCCGGCGAAAGCAGAGGATTATTATTTACGTACCATTGACGATCTAGCGGCAAGTTTTAATACGTTAGTGGGTTTGTCTGATCACACTTTAACTAATTCGACGGCAGTGGCGAGCATTGCTTTGGGTGCTTGTGTGATTGAAAAACATTTTACTTTAAGTCGCGCTGATGGTGGGCCGGATGCAGCGTTTTCATTGGAGCCAGCAGAACTTAAACAATTATGTCTTGATGTTAAAACGGTTTGGCAGGCTTTAGGTGAAGCCAACTATACTTTAAAAGCCGGCGAGGCAGCGAACTTGAAATTTCGCCGATCGATTTATGCGGTAGAGAATATTGCCAAGGGCGAAGTATTTAGCGTGGATAATATTCGGCGGATTCGACCCGGGTTTGGTTTAGCGCCAAAATTTTTTGAAGACCTATTAGGTAAGCAAGCTTTAGTCGATATTGCCAAAGGCATGCCGATTAAGGCAGAATATTTTTCTGACTAATGGATTGTAAAGATTTATGAAGCAGACGCATTTTATTAAGCGAATTTTTTCATTTTTTGATGGCGAAGAAAAGCGATCACTGCGGCGTTTATTTGCGGTGATTGTGGCGATGGGTTTTGTTGAAGTGATCGGTGTATTATCGATTGCGCCTTTTATGGCGCTGGCGGCTAATCCTGGTTTAATTCAAGAGAACCCTAAAGCTGCCTATCTTTATCATCTACTGCAGTTTCATTCCAATAAGACATTCTTAATTTTTTTAGGGGTGGTATTGCTAGGAATATTTTTATTTAATAATTTATTTTCGGTGTTTGCTACCTGGTTAATTTTACGGTTTTCAGCTAAGCAAAAACATCGTTTATCCACCTAAATGCTGGCGGCCTAATTGTATAATCCTTATCGATTTTATTTGCTGCGCAATTCAGCAGATTTGTCGAAAAATATTTTAGTTGAGTGCACGGCATTGGCTGAAGGCATTATTTTGCCAGCCATGCAAGGCTTAGCGAAATTAGTCTCCGTGGTTTTAATCTGCTTATTATTAATCGTGGTCAATCCAATTTTGGCAGGTTTAGTGGGATTAACTTTTGGCGGCTCATATCTAGGCGTATATTTAGCATTTTATCGGCGTTTAGGAGAATTCGGCAAAAAACGATTAGCGGCCAGCACTCAGCGCTTTAAAATCACTGGAGAAGCCTTTGGTGGGGTTAAAGAAGTGAAAGCCAAGGGTCATGAAAGTCATTTTACTCGGCGTTTTGCAGTGGCCGCGAAAAGCTTTGCACAAATGGTAGTGCGCAATCAGATGATTACCCAGCTGCCACGTTATCTATTAGAGACGGTGGCCTTCGGCGGCTTGTTAATGATTACTTTATATCTTATTTTAACCCAGCCTAATTTCTCTAAAGTGATGTCACTCTTGGCTCTATACGCTTTAGCGGGTTATCGATTAATGCCAAGCTTACAGCAACTGTATTTATCTATTACCACGATCCGATTTAATAAACCGATTGTTGATGTAGTGTATGCGGATTTAAAAGACGCCGAAGATTTAACCGCGCAAAGTGATAGTCTATCAGTTAAGTCCATGCCTTTCGCACGCAGTATTGATTTGCAGCAATTAAGCTTTACCTATGAAGGTGCTGAACAATCTGCAATTAATAATTTTAATTTATCGATCCCGAAGGGCGCCAATATTGCTTTTGTGGGACATACTGGTGCTGGCAAAACCACGATTGTGGATTTAATCTTAGGTTTATTAACGCCGACTACGGGACAAATTAGTGTCGATGGTAAAGTATTGACGGCAAATAATCGTCAAGCCTGGCAGCAGATTATTGGTTATATTCCGCAAGAAATTTTTCTTTGCGATGGCACGGTGGCAGAAAATATTGCCTTTGGAACTTCTAAATCAAAAATTGATTTAGCCCAAGTACAGCGAGTGGCAAAAGTCGCTAACTTGCATGATTTTGTGGTGAATGATTTGCCTTTAGGCTATGAAACCGTGGTGGGTGAAAAAGGTGTGCGTTTAAGCGGTGGGCAAAGACAACGGATTGGTATTGCACGCGCGATTTATGATAATCCTGATATTTTAGTGTTAGATGAGGCGACCAGTGCTTTGGATGGCATTACTGAAGAGGCTGTCCTCCAAGCCATTCATGCGCTTTCCAAGCAGAAAACTTTAATTACCATTGCGCATCGTTTAGCAACGGTTAAATCTTGTGATCAAATTTATTTACTTGAGGCAGGCAATATTGTTGATCAAGGTAGCTATCAAGAATTAATTGCCCGCAATAAAACTTTTAAAGCCATGGCAAGAGAACAAACCCAACAGGAAACAATTTCATGACCTCACTCACTCAACAAAAAGTTTTAGTCACCGGTGCCGATGGTTTTATTGGTTCGCATTTAGTAGAAGCCTTGGTAGCACGTGGCGTGCGAGTTAAAGCGTTTGTTTTATATAATTCATTTAATAGCTGGGGTTGGTTAGATCAAGCGAGTCTTGCGGTGCGCCAAGCGATTGAAGTGGTTGCTGGCGATATTCGTGATCCGCATGGGGTTAAGGCGGCGATGCAAGATTGTGATGTGGTGCTGCATTTAGCGGCCTTAATCGCGATTCCGTATTCTTATCATTCGCCGAGCACTTATGTACAAACCAATATTATGGGTACATTGAATGTAATGCAGGCAGCGCGTGAGTTAGGGGTAAAAAAAGTCGTGCATACTTCGACGAGTGAAGTGTATGGTACCGCACAGTTTGTACCAATCACTGAGGCACATCCATTGCAAGGTCAATCGCCTTATTCAGCCTCTAAAATTGGTGCCGATCAAATGGCAATTTCCTATTATAATTCCTTTGCCACACCCGTTTCGATTATTCGACCCTTTAATACTTACGGTCCAAGACAATCAGCGCGGGCAGTGATTCCAACGATTATTACCCAGATTGCCAGCGGTAAGAAAAAAATTAAATTAGGCGCCTTAACGCCGACTCGGGATTTTAATTATATTGCTGATACGGTGGCCGGTTTTATTGCCGTTGCCGAAAGTGATAAAACCATTGGTGAAGTAATTAATATTGGGAGTAATTTTGAAGTCTCGATTGGCGATACCGTAAAAACCATTGCCAAGTTAATGGGCCAAGAAATTGAAATAATTTCTGATGAAGTGCGGATGCGCCCTGAAAACAGCGAGGTGAATCGTTTATGGGCGGATAATACCAAAGCTTTAACGCTAGCAAATTGGAAACCGCAATATTCGCAATTAAAAGGTTTTACAGCTGGCTTAACTCAAACCATCGATTGGTTTACTAAACGCGATAATCTTATTCAGTACAAAGCCGAGGTTTATAATATCTAATGAAAACCACTGTCGAGCAAACCTTTTTAACCTCATTAACGCAAGCCCTAGCACATGTGGAAAAACCCATTGCTTTGCATGAGCCTGAGTTTAGTGGCGCTGAATGGGAATATGTTAAAGAATGTTTGGATACCGGCTGGGTCTCTTCGGTGGGTAAGTTTGTTGATGAGTTTGAATTAAAACTCGCGGAATTTACTGGCGCCAATTATGCGATTGCCACTTCAAATGGCACCTCGGCGCTACATATTAATTTTTTATTAGCTGATGTTAAAGCAAATGATGAAGTATTATTGCCAGCTTTAACGTTTATTGCTACCGCTAATGCAATTAGTTATACCGGTGCGCTGCCGCATTTTGTGGATATTAATGCTGAGTCTTTAGCGGTTGATGCCAATAAGCTTGCTGATTATTTACGAGAAATTGCTGAGTTAAAATCTGGGCAGTGTTTTAATAAAATAACCGGCCGAAGAATTAAAGCATTATGTGTAGTACATTTGTTGGGTATGCCGGCGGATTTAGCCGCACTCGCTGAAATTTGCCAGCGCTATAATCTCGCATTAATTGAAGATGGGGCCGAAGCATTGGGGACTTATTATCAGGCGCAGCACGTCGGTCATCACGGTCTTTGTGGTGCGTTAAGCTTTAATGGCAATAAAGTGATAACCACCGGTGGTGGCGGAGCAATTTTAACAGATGATAAAGCTTTAGCATTGCGTGCTAAACATTTAACTACTACCGCTAAAGCTAATCATCAATGGGAATTTAAACACGATGCCTTGGGTTATAATTACCGCCTGCCCAATATTAATGCTGCCTTAGGTTGTGCGCAGCTTGAGATGTTACCCAAACGCTTAGCCGAAAAGAAAGAACTCGCTGCGCATTATCAAGCATTTTTTAGTGATCATAAAGAAGTTGATTACTTGCAGGTGCCAGCTTATGGGCAAAGTAATTATTGGCTAAATGCGGTGGTGCTAAAAACCGCTGATTTAAAGCAGCGGGATTTGTTATTGACGCAAACTAATCAGGCCGGTTTAATGACGCGACCATTATGGAATTTAATCCATACCTTGCCGATGTATCAAGCCGCACCGAAAATGGATTTAACGGTTGCCGAAAATTATGTAAAGCGCGTGATCTGCTTGCCAAGCAGCGCCAAATTGGGACGAAGCTTATGAAAAGAAAAATCGCAGTCGTTACCGGTTCACGCGCCGAATATGGTTTATTGCGCTGGTTAATGCAGGATATTGTCGATGATGCTGGTGTCAGTTTGCAAACCATTGTGACTGGTATGCATCTTTCCAGTGAGTTTGGTTTAACTTACCAGCTTATTGAGCAGGACGGTTTTACTATTGATGCTAAAGTGCATATGTTGTTGGCGTCTGATGATGCGGTGGCGATTACAAAATCGGTAGGTTTAGCGACCATTGGTTTTGCTGATGCGTTTGCTAGATTAAAACCGGATATCGTTGTGGTCCTCGGTGATCGATTTGAAATTCTCGCTGTTGCACAAGCCGCATTAATCATGAAGATTCCGCTTGCGCATATTCATGGCGGGGAGGTGACAGAAGGCGCGATTGATGAATCAATACGTCATGCGGTGACTAAAATGGCGCATATTCATTTTGCTGCCACGGAGGTTTATCGGCAACGTATTATTCAGATGGGTGAGGCGCCAGCGCGAGTATTTAATGTCGGTGCACCAGGTTTGGATCATTTAAAGCGTACACCTATGCTATCGAAACAAGATTTACAGCAAAAACTCAACGTTAAACTTTCCAAGCAGAATGCTTTAATTACTTATCATCCGGTAACGATTAAACGCAGCGGTACGTATCAAGGTTTATATGCTTTACTTGAGGCGTTGGATCATTATCCCGATTTATATTGTATTTTTACCGGTGCCAATGCTGATGAGGGTGGTTTGGTAATTAATCGCATTGTAAATGAATATCTTGCCAAATGGCCCGAGCGCGGTGCGTTTTTTATGAGTTTGGGCTCAAAAAAATATTTAAGTTTGTTAAATACCGTCGATATTGTGATTGGTAATTCGTCGAGCGGTTTAATTGAAGTGCCGGCGTTTAAAATTCCGACTGTAAATCTTGGTGAGCGCCAAACGGGGCGACTTAGAGCATCGACAGTGATTGATTGTGACGAGACGGTGAATGGTATTGTTGCTGCGATTGATCAAGCCTTTAGTCCAGATTTTCAAGTGCGGTTAAATAATGTGGTGACGCC
>JAHZKQ010000252.1 GCA_022600315.1 Gammaproteobacteria bacterium | reverse complement strand
TGGATGCTATCGCAAGCGCTAAGGCCAATAGTGACGAGCAGAATGCATAGATATTTCATATAAGTTTCTCCCGGTTATTATGTGCATCTTAAAGCTTTTCATATCATAATGGTAGTAGTAAGAAGTTAGGAAATTATTTCATGAGTAAAGATTATCAAGATAAGGATCCCCACTATCAGCGTGAAGCTGATCGCTATGAGCATCCCGTCCCAAGTCGCGAATATATCTCCAAACATCTGAAGCAGCTTGGTAAACCAGCGAGTTTTTCTAAGTTATGCAAGGCATTTGGTTTGGATACCGAAGTATTGTCAATTGGTTTAGAGCGTCGCTTAAAAGCCATGATACGTGATGGGCAATTACATCTAAATCGACGTGGTGCATATGCTTTAGTGGAAGGTTTAGAGCTCATTCCAGGGCGTATTTTAGCGCATCGAGATGGTTATGGGTTTTTGATTCCAGATAATGGTAGCAATGATATTTTTCTGCCAGCACGACAGATGAGTAAAGTTTTTACTGATGATCGAGCTTTGGTGCGCGTAACCAATGGAAATGCTAGGCGTCAGGAAGGCATTATTATTGAAGTACTAGAGCGCAATACCACGCAAGTGGTGGGACGTTATCTTGAAGAAGGTCAAGTCGGTTTTATTGATCCTGAAAATAAAAATATGCCGTTATCAGTGATTATTGCAGCAGGCGATCGTAAAAATGTAAAACCTGGTGAGTTTGCGGTGGCGCAAATTATTACTCAACCTAGTGCGCGACGAATGCCAACGGGTAAAATCACTGAAGTTTTAGGTGATCATCTAACACCAGGCATGGAAGTTGAGTTAATGATCCGCTCGCATAATTTACCTTTTAAATGGACCGATAAAATATTAAAAGCAATTGAGACCTTGCCCGATAAAGTGCAGCCTAAGCAATGGCAGGGTAGAACGGATTTACGTGAATTAAATTTTGTCACCATCGATGGTGAGGATGCGAAAGACTTTGATGATGCGGTGTTTTGCGAGCCTATTCAAAAAGGCGGTTGGCACTTATATGTAGCGATTGCTGATGTTGCGCACTATGTAAAGCAAGGCACAGATCTAGATAAAGAAGCTGAGCTGCGGGGTAATTCGGTATATTTTCCTAATCGGGTAGTTCCGATGCTGCCAGAAAAGCTTTCTAATGGTTTATGCTCATTGCGTCCTGAAGTTGAGCGCTTAGCTATCGTTTGTAAAATGAATATTGATGCTACGGGCAATATTAAAAAATACGAATTTTTTGAAAGTGTCATTCGTTCCAAAGCTAGGCTCACTTATACTGAAGTGGCTGAATTATTAGCAAGCGGTCAATTCAAGTACCAAGCACTAACTGCTGATTTAAAAAATTTGCATGCGCTGTATAAGGTTTTATTTCAGCAACGTCAAATTCGCGGCGCAATCGAATTTGAAACCACCGAAACAATGATTGAATTTGATAAGCTTGGTAAGATTGGCAGTATCGTTCCAGTGCAGCGTAATGTCGCGCATCGAATTATTGAAGAATGCATGTTAGCAGCAAATATTTCTGCAGCTGATTTTTTAACTAAACATAAAATACAGGCATTGTACCGTGTGCATGAAACGCCAAGCTTAGAAAAACTTACTGCACTAAGAGATTTTCTTAAGACCTTTGGTTTACGACTAATGGGTGGCGTGAATCCAAGTTCAATGGATTACGCAAATCTACTAAAGCGCGTAATGGAGCGACCTAATTTTCATTTAATTCAAACTGTAATGTTGCGATCATTGCCGCAGGCACATTACTCACCGGATAATAAAGGTCATTTTGGTTTGGCTTATGAGCAATATACTCATTTCACTTCGCCGATTCGTCGTTATCCGGATTTAATTGTGCATCGAGCGATTAAATCTGTTTTAAAAAGTGAAGATATTAAAGTTTATAGTTATGACAATGCTAGCATGCATCATTTAGGTGAGCATTGTGGAGCGACCGAGCGGCGTGCCGATTGGGCGACTCGAGACGCGACAGATTGGTTAAAATGCGAATATATGTTAAAGCATGTTGGCAAGGAATACAGCGGTGTTATTGTGGATGTTACATCATTTGGTGTTTTTGTTGAGCTTGAAGCGGTTTATGTGCAAGGGTTAGTGCATGTTACTTCATTGCGCAGTGATTATTACCATTATGATGCCACGCATCACTCATTAAAAGGCCGTCGTGGTGGTAAAGTTTACCAACTGGGCGACAAGGTTAATGTAGTCATTAGTCGGGTTGATTTAGACGCCAGAAAAATCGATTTTGAATTAGCCGGTGAGTTCAGCAAAGAGGCATGTAAAAAATCCAAAAAAAGAAAGCGCAGCAAAAATAAATCAAACCAGAAATCCAAGAAAAAAACTAAAAAATAGCATTAATTAATAATAACCAGGAAAGCTCTAATATGCTCTCCTGGCAGTTTTTTTGTTTATATTTTCTGAGGTGCTGGAGTAGAACCTTCCAAAGGTTCTTGCCCGGCATACTTTATCGTAATTTTTTCTGTTTGTTTTTTGCTTTTCCAAGAGCAAATACTATTGCCATTCGCATCTCCGCTGCCCTCGCTTGTGCATCCAAATAAACTGGCTAAGCAGTTTGAAATTTTAGTTGCACATGAGCATTTGCAAAAACAATCTGTTTCTGCAGTTTCAGTACTTGTCTCTTTAGACTCAATAATGGCCCCCTCGGTTTCAGTTATTGAGTTTTCAGAATCAACAACCGTACTTTCAGGACTTACTATTTGAGCTTCAGCTTTTTTTGGTGGAGTTGTATTGTTGGATTTCATGATAATGTCTCCAAGATTAGTAAAAAATAATAAATTTTGGGTGCAAGTATCCAGTAAGATCTAGATACGTGTGCAATTATTGAGTTATTTTAATATATTTTTAATGACACACAGGGTGTCGTCGAAAGAGGCCGAAGATAAATGAGGAAGGGGTAATTATTTTTTTTATAGTTAACATTACTTTTCACCTTTTACAGTGTCTATTATTCTATGCTTGTTTTGGCTATATATCAACCCTTTTTAATAGATACATCCAGTTGTGGAAAAGGCAGGGTAATGTTTTGTTTATCAAATTCGAGTTTGATCGTTTCTAGTAAATCTGCATGGGTTTGGCCATAGTTTTCTTTTTTTACCCAGCAGCATACGGCTAGCATGACGGCACTATCGCCAAGTTCTTTAACGCCAATGGTGGGTTCGGGTTTTGGTAAGATTAATTCA
>JAHZKQ010000251.1 GCA_022600315.1 Gammaproteobacteria bacterium | reverse complement strand
GGGAAAATCATTTTTTTAAATAGCCAACCTAACCAACGCGGCTTAAAGTTTGCAAAAAATTGCTTAAAAGCTATGGCTATTTTTGCTAAACAATAATGCTGCAACCATTTTAATAATGGTAAATCATCCGATATTTCATTGTCATTGTAAAATTTCAAGCTGCTCGTGGCTAAATATAAATAGCTTAATACATCCCCTAAACGCGCCGACTGGGCTTCAAACTCTTTTAATTTTTTACCGTAAATTAATAAGGCCAAATCCGTTGTCATTAACAAGGCGTTACTCATCCGCGTTAATTGCTGGTAAAAATAACTTAAAGGTTTTGGTTTTGGGCTGGCAATAAACTTACCGCGCGTTAAACCGTAAAATAAACCTCGGCAAATCGCCGCCAAACTACTACCAATATGCCGAAATAAAGCCCGACCAAATTCACGCTCAGCAGTTTTACTATCAGCTTGCGAGGCATAATACATTTCTAAACTTAACCAAGGATGTGAACGCACCATGCCTTGACCAAAAATAATTAAATTACGGGTTAATAAATTAGCCCCTTCAACGGTAATATTAATCGGCACGCAACTGTAAAAATCCGCCAAATTATTTAATGGCCCCATCTGCACCGCCTTACCGGCTTGAATATCCATCGCATCGTTCACCACAATGCGTAAAATTTCAGTTAGATGATATTTGCTAATGGTCGCAGCAATTGCCGGGCGTAAATTACTTTCTAAGGCTAAAATATTCGCATGCCGCACGGCATTGCATAAATACGTTAGCGCTAAAATATTTGCAGTTTTTAGCCCAATACCTTCAAACTCTGCCAACGGACGTTGAAACTGGCGACGCAAATAAATATAAGCGCTGATGTTACGCGCCACCGTTTGGGTAATGCCGGAACAAACTGAAGGCAAAGAAATACCGCGCCCCAAAGCAAGATAGTCCATAATCATCTGCCAACCTTGCCCGCAACACTCTTGACCGCCGATCACATAATCTAATGGGATAAACACATCCACACCCTGAATGGGGCCATTCATAAAACCTAAATTTAACGGCTGATGCCTAGCGCCAATTTCAACGCCTGGTAAATTAGCTGGCACCAAAGCGATCGTCATGCCGGGTTTATTTTTCTCGCCAATTAAATGCTCTGGGTCATATAGTTGAAACACCAACCCAATTAACGTGGTGATTGGCGCTAAGGTAATATAGCGCTTATTAAAATTTAATTTAATCCCTAAAACTTTTGCGCCATTAAATTCCCCATGGCACACCACTCCACTATCGGATAAATGCGCCGCATCGCTAGCCTCGGTCACAGAAGTTAGGGCAAAACAACTCACTTCTTCGCCCCGCGCTAAGCGTGGCAAATAATGTTGTTTTTGCGCATTAGTACCATACTCACTAATAAATTTTGCTGGCCCCAAGGCATTGGGCACCATCACCGTAATCGCACCACTATAACTGCGTGAAGCGATCCTAGCGACAATCATCGATTGCGCTCGCATCGACAGCTGCAAGCCTCCAAACTCTTTAGCGATGCCTAAACCCCATAGTTTATGGGTTTTAATAAAATCCCAAGCCGCTTGGGGCAAATCATTTTCCAGGTGATTAATTTCCCAATCAGACAATAGCGCACAAAATTGATTAATCTCATTATCAATAAAAGCTTGTTCATTTGCGCCTAAAGGTGTAGCACTACACTCTAAAATAGACTGCCAATTAGGCTTGCCAGAAAATAAAGTTTTCTCCCACCAATGATCACCACTTTGCAATAACTCATATTCATGCTGCGATAGATGTGGCTGCTGCGAGCGAAACCAGCGTAATAATCCTTTTACAATAATAATGGCTAGGCTCCTTAAAACTAAAAACGATTTTTTAAAAATTCAAATACCGCACGGATCGCCATCACTGCTGCGCCTTTAGGCTTGCCGGGTTTGGCTTCTGGATTCCAAGCATGAATATCAAAGTGCATCCAGCGAGTTTCTTTCTCAACAAATTTTTGCAAAAATAACGCCGCCGTAATGCAACCGGCCGAGCCACCACCGCCAGCATTAACCATATCAGCGATATCACTTTTTAAATATTTCGCATAACATTGATAAAGTGGCATTCGCCAAACAGGATCATGCACTTTTATCGCGGCCTTATCCACCGCTTCGGCTAATTCATCATTATTGCTAAACATCGCCGAAATTCTAGGGCCTAAAGCAATCTTGGCCGCTCCCGTTAGAGTGGCAAAATCAAATAAGTAATCGGGTGATTCGCTACAAGCTTCGGCTAAAGCATCGGCTAATATTAATCGCCCTTCAGCATCGGTGTTAGTGATTTCAACTGTCAGTCCAGCGCGTGAAGTTAATACGTCGCCCGGAATATAACTATTACCGCTGACCATATTTTCTACCGCTGGAATTAATAAACGTAATCGCAGTGGTAAATTAGCCGCCATAATTAAGCGCGCTAAACCCAAAGCATGCGCGCTGCCACCCATATCTTTTTTCATTAAGGCCATGCCGGCGGTCGATTTTAAATCCAAACCACCGCTATCAAAACAAACGCCTTTACCCACTAAAGTCACTTTAGGATTTTTTTTATCGCCCCAAGTTAAATCAATAAGCCGCGGCGCTCTGGCACTGCCGCGCCCGACGGCATGAATTAAGGGATAATTTTTTTTCAGCAAACGATCACCTTCGATAATATCCACACTGGCTTTAAATTGTTTCGCCACGGTTTTAACCACCGCCGCTAATTCGGCTGGACCCATATCTGCGGTTGGGGTGTTAATTAAATCACGCACCAAATTCATCGAATAAATAAACTCAAGCACATCGGTTTTCGCCATCGCTTCAGGAAAATATAATTTTGCTGGATGCACTGACTTATCTTGATAGTTTAGAAACTGGTAACTACCAATTCCCCACATTAGGTATATTGAACGCTGTTGCTTAGGTTCGATGCATAATGCATTCGCATCAGCCAATAGATAAGTACCCGCGCTAAGCTTGGCACTAAGCTTGGCAAACACACTATAGTCGCCAGCAGACTTTTGCAGACAAATCACTTGCGGCGCATTGCCGCCATCAGCAGGCAAATAACAAAACTCCCCGGCTTCACCGGCAAAACCCGTCGTCTCAAGCCAATTTTGAATCGTCGTAGATTGCTGCTCACGCCAAGCAACAAACTTAGCGGCTAAAATTGGATAAATAGTAATCGGCTTAGTGCCTAATTCAGTGGTAAAACAAGCTAACATGACGACTCCTTAAATTAAGGCTCAAGAATAACAAATAGTTAGGCTTCAGAGAAGCTGATCAACTTAGTAGCAAATTTCACCAGTGATTATTATTGTACAACTCGTCCAGCTTCTGACTGATTGATAAAATTTGTGGCATTTTCCTGTGATTAATTTATAATCCAACTTTAAAAAAATCCATTAAATTCTAAAGCTTAAGGAAAAGTTAAGGAGAGTATATGTCAAGACAATTTCAGTCCAGCATCGATCAAGACCTCGATCAAGACCTCGATCAAGACCTCAAGTATATTACTGAACGGCTCAAAGAAGATCCTAGTTACAAGACCTTATTCGACGATCTTGGAGCGCTTAAGAGACGACTGGAGCAACCTATTCCGTCTACCTCTTCAGAGGATGCTGTTGAGCAAAGCCTAGAGTTAACTTCAGTAGAAATTCAAGCGGAGACTGAAGGATCTAAAACCAAGGAATACCCAGGCCAATCAAGTCTAGATCGGGTCTGTAAAAATTATCTGCCTAACTGGATTAAGATTGCTCTGCAGCAAGAAGACCTAACGCTTAGCAAAGAATTACTAGGTGTTTTATTAAGAAATTTCCCAGACCGTATTTCATTATTTTTTTCTACTGCATTAAAAAATAAACACATTGAAGCGGCTATTTCTTTAAAAAGCCAAGATAAGAACCTGACGATTACAGATTTCACAGACAGCGAAGAAT
>JAHZKQ010000250.1 GCA_022600315.1 Gammaproteobacteria bacterium | reverse complement strand
CTCACTTAACGTGGGAATATAATGTAAATGAGTTTGTTCCTTAACCGCCTGCATTTTAAAATCCCTTAAAACACTGGTTATCCATAAAATCCTTGCGTAAATACTAAGTAGTTTGCTTAACTGAGTCAAGCTGAGATTGCTACTATGATTCTTAACAAAGGCTTAAGGGGTCAAGTCTTTTATTATAAGATTTTGCATTTGAATTGCGCAAAACCTTATAATTCAAGACTTGACCCCTTATCCGCCTCGTGGCGGTTATTGCGAAATTAGTCATGGTTTTTTAAATTGGGTAAAAGCTTAGTTTTTTATAAATCCAAATTCATATCACAGTGCTAGCGTCACGGCATTTTCTTTTTCTTCTTCCCCTTCACTTTCCTCATCTAAACCACGAACTGCTTCTTCTACTTCTTCTGATTCTTGTGAGTTTTCTCGCGATCTTGATGGTGTTGGGCTTGCACTTCCATCCGTTGATGAGGGTAGTGAATCTGGTTTTCTTCCCACTTCAACATCATACTGTAAAGAGTAATCTGTCAAACACGGCTTAAGCTTTTTCTTAAAAAGATAGGTTAATCCACCTCCCACACCACCTTCTAATAAACCATTCAGTATCGCCATCTTCCATGCAGCAGCGCTAAATAAAAATCCCAGCGGTGAAAAAATACCGGTCGCCGACAAAGTCGCACCCAATGCTAAAAATACAAACGTTAAAAACCGAGCCCCCCATTTTAGTACGGGATCATAATATTTAAGGGCAAAACGCATGACAAGATTTTGTGGCGCTTTAGCGAAACTGAATTGCGTTAGCGCGCCAACCCCACTCTCTGTGTTGCGCTGATCAGTAGAGCAAACAATTTGAGTCGAATGTGGCATTTGTGGTATGGCTACTACCTTTCGCCAATCTTCTAAAGCGGCTACATGATCTTGATAATTTGGCTTAAGTTTCACTGCAATCTCGTGCCAGTTATTACCACCAGCAGTTACTTCATCATTGTTATATAATTCAGGCAAGTTTGGTACCAAACCATCAGACAATTGAGTCTGGCCTACAGAGATTTCTACACCGGTATCTTTTTCATCTTGTGCTACTTTTTTAGATTCCGCTGGCTCTTTTTCACTTCTTTCTTCAATTTCACCCCAGTAATGAATCACCAGAAACCCTAAGGCTTTATGCCCAACCACTGAATTTGGCTCATCTAAAAACGCTTGCTCAGCAGATGACATCATCTGATAAGTCATTTTTTTATGCTCATACTCTGATGGCTTTATAGAAGTTCTACACCATAGATAATATGTATCCGCTAAAAATAAATTATCAATTGGCGCAATTCCCACGGGAGATTGTACGCCTTGCAATAATTCTGCGATTTCATCTTTTCGATCTAACGACCAATAACTGCGCGCTAAACGAACCACGGTTTGTTTTTTATCAGACTCTGCCATATCTGGCAAAGCCCGCGACCACACCGCTTTAACCTGTTGATGAATTAATCCGAACTCTTCATTGCTAATGGAGCGATCACAGACCGTTTCTAAAAAAACAGGCAGTGCTTTTGATAAAAAATAATAGGGATCTTCAATAGCATCAGCAGATCTTAATATATTCTCATCCGCAGAATAATAACCCTTTTTATACAAATCCCAGCAGGCTAAAATACAGTTTTTTAAGATTTCACGCTCTTTGGCACTAATTTCTCTTGAATTATAATAAGGTTTATCTGGCTTGGCCTTTTTAGCCGGCCACTCTGCTATCGGTACAACCGTTGATAAGAACTCTCTTTTATCACCCGCTATCACTCCAGCACGAAAAATCTCTAGCCCTAGACGCTTAAGCAATTTCAAAATTAAAACATCTGACAAATGGTAAAATATTTCAAAAACTCTAACATCGTAATAACCGTCGATATTTTTAAAGATGTTTCGAAACTGTTCTCTACTCATGAGCTGTGAAAAAAAACTAATAATTTCCTTGTCACTGCGGTAAAACGCTACATCAAACGCATCTACTCCTTGGCCGGTATGACATCGTGTCACTAAAAAAGGATAGCATTGGTGCAATACCTCCACGGGCATGGACGTATTCTCATCACAGGACCGAGACCAGTTTGCACAAACACCACGCACACCAAACGTCTCCCCTGGCTTTGACATATCGTATATACTATTGTTGATCGAAAAATCATAAAGATACTTTTTCTGCTGTGAACTCAACTCTTCTTCCGATAAGCCCAAACGTAACACCCGTTGAATAAAGTCCAAACCAAAACGGTATTGCAAACGTCCATCAACCCGTTTTTTTTCACCCAACAGTAAATGCAATAATGTGGGCCCAGCCTTAATATGGGTCTCAAGATTATATTCTTTATCGTAACGCCAGGCTTTATGAATCCACTGCCATTGCGTTCTAAAAATCACGCGCAAAGTCTTTGCATGACAATGTTGCAATAAATAAAATAATTTCTCATGCTGTGCGGGCAATTTTTCAGGGACAGTCCCCCAACCAAACGCTAAATCCATAAATAGGGTGGGTTGAACGCAGGTTGATGCGGCCTCCCAACCTTTTGTGACTACATAATCCAAGGATATTGTCGAAAAATGATGCGCAATAATACCTTTCTTGGATTCAGGCTGATGATCATGCAAAGATTCCGTCAAAATAGCCGCTGGCCAGAGCGGCGCTTTAGGACCGCCTAAGATAGTTTCCACAAACCATTGCAAGGTTTCTAAACGTTTATACTTAGCGCAAAAATGTAAAATCCAATAACGATGACTTTTAAAAAAATTATGAAAATGCTGTTGGAATATTGTAACGCCCACTATTTCAATGGTTTTTATGAAAAACTCATCCGATCGATAACGAATAATTTGCAGCAAAGGAAACAATATATCTAGCGACCTTCCTCCCGCCTCTTCTACAAATTTTGCTAAAACCGGTCCGCCAATTCTATTACCCTCTTCATTAGGCAGACCAAACAATATTATTCTATCCTTTTGAAATTGTTCTTTTTGCGCTGTAAAATCTGCTAAGATTGCTGCTTCAAATCGTGAAGATAGATTAGGCGTGCTTAAGAGCCTAAAATAAATCGCATTCCAACTGCGTGAATTCAGTCCTGCACCCCGCAAAAGCACCGGTAAAGACGGATAGTGCTGTAAACACCAACCGTATAACGTCCCATAGTTTTCTTCTGCATCCGCCGGCCAGGGATGCATTAGTGCCAACCACAAGATGGGTTTTCCCCACCAAGCTGTCTTTTCTGATAGTTCGGCTAATGACTCATAGTGAATCTGTGCGGCCATAGGATCATTTCGGTATAAATGTCGAATCGTTAAGATTAACTGAACCAATAACTCCCCTAAAGCTAAGTGATGATCTTTTTGCTCCGGACAAGCAGACCTTTTATTTCGTTCGGCATAATCGGTTAATAATTCAAGACAAGGCGCTAATTCTGCTTTGGATAAGGTGTTGGGCCATAGCTTGGCCCAATGCAGTAGTCGTCTGGGTGATAACTGCTTCATCCAGCCCTTGAAGTCTTCTGCCTTTAGCCATTGACATTTCACTTCAACCGGCAAATATTCTATCCAATTAGTATAACCTTGCTTAGAAAAATAATTTAGCCAATCACCCCAAGCTGTTGATCCTTGGTCGTAGATCCACTGAGAAATTTCCTTAACATCTGTTGAATCAAAATGCGCTTGCAATTGTGCTAAGTAAGCACTCAGTGCGGCAGCAATATGAGACTGCTTTTGACGCTCTGGATTGCAAGCTTGACGCAGTCGCTGCCAAAATTTTGACTTTACATCTTCGTCGTCAAAATCCACCAGCAGACTCAACCACATGAGATAAAACGCTTCTTTACCCGTCGTCAGGTATTGATGACATTGATCACGTATCTTTTGCCATGCGGCTTGTAGCTCCTCGTCACCTTTGAAAGTATTCGAGATTTTAGCCAGCTCGCACCCAACCCAACGCGCTGCTACAGAATCCAACGCTTCGCGGTCTGATTTTTCCTCTTTTACTGCTCGGCTCATCGGCTTTATCCTCTTTAATTCAAGCCAGTATAACAGCTACGCCTTAAGGAAATATGAATGACCTTTGTAGGAGCTGATCAATTTTTATCGCCCCCTCTCTTCTGCATTTAACAGCCACTCCAACCCATGAAAATCCATGCATGATTTAGGTATTTTAAGTCAAACTCGCTTCCGTTAAATTATACCTATGGCTCTACAGTACTGGGCACAGATTGGTCCACTTCAGCAGTCAATGCCGTCTTGGAACGACTGCGAAATAACCCAGTGATATATCCGCACGGCGAGAAACAGCACTTTTGGCTTGCTACATTATTCACTGACTTTTCAATCTTTCGAGACAGTAAATACGCAATACTACACATCGCAACAAACCCCATTAGCCCAGCACTGCCTAATTCAGCGGATGACTCTGCGCTGGCACGATTATGCTCACGCGAACTGCTCATCAACACTTCCTCTAAAACATATTGCATTGCACAGGTGAACAGTAACAGTAAGCCAGTACCTGCTATATTTTCAATCCCAAATAGTCTCCTAAAAAACACTTTAGTTTTATCAACCGCTGAGGCAATATCTATATTAATCAAGTTTTGATCTGTTGTGGGGACTGACCCGCCCATTTCAGATACGGCTGCACCAGAAGCTCTGGAAGTATTATTTAAATTAACCGATTGATAGTCCACACAATAGAGCTTAAGCAGCCACGCCACTGCCGCACCCCCGGCATGCGACCATGCGGCCTCAGCAAAATTATATTCATCCATCTTCGTAGAAATTTCAATAATATTTTTAGTTGCAGCCACTAAAAAAATACCGTTCGACCACCAGAGGAAGTTATTTAAAGTAAATATCTGCTTCATTTTTGCAGTGCAAAGATCAGCAACGGTCGCCTTTTGCTCTTGTGCAGCAGATGAGGAGGCCACTGCAGGTTGCGTCGCTACGGGTCCATCCATCGCAACCCCTCCTACTCCAGCAGCTTCCTTTTGCTCGTTCTTTTTTTCTGCCGCTTTTTTATCTGCTACATTTTCATCGATTCCTTGTGTTTGCTTTTTCTTTATCTCTATCTCTATCTTTTTATTCGCTAACTTAATCAATACCTGACTGCGCACTGAATTTTTATCTGCACCATACCATCGCATAAAATGGCCATACAACTTAATCGCACGCACACTTTCACTGATGACCGTCATAATCATTGTAGATAATCCAGATAAAATGGCCGGCACCATAATAAAAGGAGCGTCTTCTGCTGACAGCAAAATATCGGATAAACATTCCCGAACCAACTGAAATCCTTCAATGCCTTTAGGGACTGCCCAAATAAATCCAGCAACGGACAGTAAATAAATTATTAGCCTATCTATTTTTTGAAGGCTAATAACATCCTTCTCTAAACTTCTCGTTAAATTGTATTGAATATTATCCCAGCCTTCATAGAGCATCTCTTTTAATTCATGACCCTTAAAGCTCATAAATACACTTAAGAAATTATTTCCCAAAAAAAGCGCCAAAAAATAACTAATGGGTTTGGCATATCCCGCATCTATCGACCCCTCAAGATGATCGTAAGATTGAGAATAAATTTCGTTAGATACCCCCGCAAACGAACCCATCACACCAATACCCATCGCCAAGGTGATAAGAATCGTTCGTCGATATCCAGACCTACGCTTTACATCTTGCTCAAACAGATATTTCGGTAAATTTTCAGTTAACATGCGGCCTTCAATCAATAAAAAATCTGTAAAGGTAATGGCGCTACAAAAACCCGTTACACCATAAGCTGCAGTGCTCCCTAAATCTTTCTCTAGCATTGCATATAAACTCGTGGCATATAAAAAAGTTAACGCGCTTGCCGGAATGACCGCCCAGAAAGTGATGCCACGCTTCTTGCCTTTTGCCAAATCTTCTAAAAATTCGGTCATTTCTGTTAATTCAAGCGCTAATGTCATGGGAGACAATAAAACAACATAACCAAGCTGCGCACCCAAGCTTAAGTTTTCTTGGCTAGCAAGCAACATTATAATGCGAACGCGTAAAGATACTTCTTGCAGTGTTGACACAACGGGCACAATATACAAAGACTTATATGAACAGGCTAATTCACGGGGCCGGATAATACTCTCAATTAGCTCCTGCAGAGTTAAATAGTACCCCCCAGGTCTGGCACCTAACTTTTTAGAAATATTGGTTGCTTCATCTTTAAAATACCCATCACCCAAGCCATTTAAAAAAATAATCACAGCCTCTTGTTCAATCGCTTTGCTTTTAGCTTTACCGTTCTTATCTTTAAACCACAGCTCAAACGTTGCTGATGATTTTTCATCGACCGGTTGGGCTACCGTTTTTTTAACCAGAAAAATAGCGTTTTCACCTGCAATTTGTGTTTCTTGTTCCCCGGTAAGCGAAATTTCATTACCCGCACTCTTTACCGTATAATATTCTTGCTTAGACTCCTGGTCAGCCTCAAATAATTGAGAATCATTATTACCAGTAGGCGGCAATGAACCTTGGGTGCCGTACGCGCTTGGCGAAACTCCACCAGCCGCATCAGAAGGGTCCGATTTTTTTGACACTAAAGGAGCTCTTTGCTCTTTAGTATTTTGCTGAAAATTGTCTTTTGTGTTTTTAAACATAGCTCTTCTCCAAAATAAAATTAATCATTCATTGTCATACTAGAATTAACTTTTTAATTACCTTAGCGATGTAATTATTAAAAACAAATTCTCAAAAACCAAAATTTAATTGCAAGGTGAGGATAATCCGATACGTAGATTGATCATCAATGGTTAAATAGCTTATTCTAAATCCTGCCCTTAAATTTATGGGCTCAAGCTTCCCTGCCCAAGCACTTACATCCCTTTAAAAACATCCTAACGTACATCAACTGATCCATTTCATTGCTAGCATTGTCCTCCTTTTGCAATACCATTCCTATACAGAAAGATAGGATAGAATATGTAAGATATCTCTTACAAACCCTGTTTTTTGCGCTTGAATGTACGGAAATAGATATTATTTAATTTTATCTTAAGGTTTATGACAATCAAGATAGGTTCGATATTTATCGCATAATCAATAAAACCGGGCATAACCTTTTCTGGATATAGCACATATTTTTATGCATTATATGTAACAAATATCATACCCGCCTTACTATCTATTTAAGTGTTGGAGTAGGAGTAGAAACGTTATCTTCTAGATATTTTTCAATCTCTTCTTTAGTCAATGTTTGTGTTTCAATGACGGCGTTCGTAATAAATTGTGCGAAAGGTAAAAGGTCACCCTGATCAGCTTGGATACCACCTAGAAACAGCACTAGCAATAAGCGTATGCTCATCTGCTTCTTGATTCTTTTCCTCGGTTCTTTGCAAATCAAGCCATTTTTTTGTGAGTAACGATTGGCGCATTAATAGTGTTGCAACACGCTTTTGGCCTGTGGCATTTTGCTCCTGCAATGTGCCTGGATAATGATAGGGCCTATCTAAAAAAGGATTAAAAGTTTTTTGCAGCCATCTTGAGCTAGCAACCGGAGATTCAGACATTGTCATTGGGATATCTCCACCACCACCAAATCTTAAACTATCGTTATTTAATGCCTTGCGCCATGTCAACTGCCCCACAGAAATTAAATCCAGCGCCATTTGCTGACAAATAAGTGAGGCAGGATTTCTTACTACCTCAGTACCAAATAATAAATAAGTAAAGGCGGACATAAACGGTAAATGTTTTGAGGCAAGACGTCTTTCACTAATTTCCTTTCCTGCAAGAATATCTCGTATCATGCCAACAATTTTTCTTTCCGGGTGGCGTTTAATGCTACGTTTAACGGTTTCT
>JAHZKQ010000249.1 GCA_022600315.1 Gammaproteobacteria bacterium | reverse complement strand
TACGATCACTTCTTCTATCTTCAACAGCAAATTTATTTATAAATAAATTTGTTAAATGGCTACAAAAATCACCGTGATTTTTGGCTAAGTTAAAAAGGGCAATAAGACAGCTAAAGTCATTATTTCTTATGTCCAATATAGACGCGTAGAGGAGATCGTTAGCAGAGTTGAGTTTGAATGTATGTATCAGTGCTTCGCGCAAAGCCGGCTTTTCTTCGGCTAATACTATAAACTCACGCATAGTGGGTTTAGAGGCGTGTAGTAGAGAGACCAATGGAGTTATGAAGAGTTCTTCATTTGTCGTGTAAGTAGTAAGCATAGGACTCAGCCCGGTATCATTAGTACCGGTCTCAGCTAATCTAACTGCGGTCATAAATAGTTCAGGATAGAACATAGCCAAGTTATGTAAGGGTGTTAAACCTATTGTATCTTTAAATGAAAGCGCAGGAATCAATGCTTCAAGCACGTCGTTATTATGCTTAGCCATTGCAATTAAAAGTGGGCTGCCTTGTTTTGAATGGGTGGTAACGGCTAGTAGTAGTCGTCCAAATGTAGCACCCTTTTCACGAGGATAGTTGATAAGGCGCGTACAAATGCTGGGTTTTATTTTGGCTAGGTCATTAAGACCTTCTAGAGCCGCGGGACAGCATTGATCAATTCGCAATATCCGTTCTGGTCCTGAAGTGAATAGTAGTACTAAGATGTCATCAGGGATATCATCTTTATTTTGCTGTAATAGTTGAATGGTTGGCAAAGCGCATGTTGTATCAGTCAAGGCATGAAGCAAAGCTGAATTTAACTTGCTTGTCTGGTTTAATGCATTTAATAGCATTCTAGTGCAGCCATCATGGTGCTCAGCAATCTCAATCAGTTTTACGAAGTTATTGGGTTCCGTGTTTATAATGTTTATGCATATAATTTGATCCAAACGTTGAAATATGGCATTGAGAATATCCGGGTTAGTCTCCGCCTGGGCTATCCATCGAGTAAAAGTGTCGTTATCTAGTAAGGTTTCTGGTAATCGAGCTATAGGACCCGCATCTTTCGTTTTTAATGTGACGACAAGCCAAAGACGTACTATATCATTTGTTTTTGCTAGTTCTGCAATGACTCTAATGCCGTGAATATAAAAGTGAGGTTGTTTGGTCTTTAACATGTTAAGAAGAACAGTTCCATTTATATCTACTTCGTCTAGTAATGATTGAATTTCACGCGCGAGTGAATCTGATATCGATGGATTTATAGTAAGTACTTTCAAGATGAATGCATCGTACTTTTCGTTAGGTATTGTTGGATCCTGGGTGGTACATAGCAATGCGGCAAGGTGCTGTGCAGTAATATTTCTTATCTCCTCATCATTTTTACAAGAGATAATGGCATTAATCTGAGTCAGACCTAATTGCCTGTTAAAGGTTACGTTCGTTTTCGAATGTTTTTTCTTTGTTCCGCGTTTTTTTCCTTTTCTTTTACTTCTGCTTGATTCTGTGTCTGTGGTAAATTTCAGTTGATAATTTTCTATGCGTGCTTCAATAGCTGTTGCTCGAGCCTTGCTATCTGTATCTTCCGCTTCTTCTATTGCACCAGCTTTAATACATAGTGGTTCAATCGGAGGTGTGAAGGACTTTTCCTCGGCATCTCCCCTTGATGTTTTTGGGCTGGATGGTGTGGTAATCTTCTCTTCGGCGTCGTCACGAGCATCTTCGGTGGTGGATGGGAGCGTTGCGCGGATAGCTTCGGCTTTTTTTTGTTCTTCAATGAAGTATAGTGCCTCAATTTGTTGTAACTTGATTGTTTTTAGTTCTTCACTGTCTTCAGCTAGGTATGATGCAAACGATCGATAGATATTTTCTGCTGCTTTAATTTTTTTTGTTTTATACAGTTTATCTGCTTGTGCAGCTTGTCTAAGCATAATGTTAAAGGCTTCATTTATTGCACCTTCATCAATTAACTTTTGTATTTGACCTGCATAAATACGATTCGCCCTATTAATATGATCATCCGTTTTATAGTGCTTATCGGCAAGGTTTAGCCACTGCTCCTCATTAGATAGATCTGGATCTTCTAGGTCTAAATAGTGTTCCGATGTTGTAACACCTGAAGTGATGTTGGCGTATACTGCGCTTACGGATGGGTGACTGAGGCTGCTTTGCCTAATAATTAATTCGACTTCTGCCCGGGTGATAGCTATAAATAGATATTTTAAACGCTTAGTTAGTGTGTCAATGCTGAGTTCAGATTTTGGATTCTTTTTTGATAACTTAAGCTGTTTTTCGATTCCCACGGCAGTTGCGTTAGAAATTACATTCCATAATATCACTCTTTTAAACTCTAGCCCCTTTATTTCACTGATGCTGTAGGTTGAGTCTTCTCCAAATATTTTTTCTGCTTCAGCTTTTGCGGCATAGTCACCATCCATGTATATAATCGCTGTATTTGCTGATTCACGGAAGCGTGCTGTTTTTTCGGTTTCGATTGATTTTACGCATCTGATATTGCCTGTTACATCTAATCCACTTGAAATAGACTTCTGCACAAGTTCTGATAGGTGTTGTTTTTGAAGTT
>JAHZKQ010000248.1 GCA_022600315.1 Gammaproteobacteria bacterium | reverse complement strand
AGTCTTGTGGATTCCGGGGATAATTATATTCCCTTTTTTTATCAAATAGTTATATCTGTTTTGCAACCATGCTTTAGCTGAATAAGCTATGTACGCCGGGTGATTAACTGTGAATAAAACTGCAAATGGCCTTTGGGGTAGTGATTTATCCCATTGTTTAACCTAACTTGACCTCAACTTATCCACAGAAATAAAAGGCCTTTTTGCGAGGCTTTTTAAAATGACTAAAAGTGAAACATTTACAAAAAGACTACTATTTAGTCACCCTATAATTATAACTATCATTTAATATCTTATAAGTTATAGTTTTAGTTAGGCCTGTGGGTACTGTAAATAAGTTCAATTAACTGTTATAAAACAGATGGTTATATTGTCTCTATGGATTGGTCAGAGTTGTGGATAAGATGGTGGAAAACCTAGAGAGCATGTGGGTCATTCAGAGCATTAGACAAAAAGTTAAGTTATATACATTTAGAGCAAGTGTTTGTGAGCAAGAAGTGCCTATAGTTATCCTCTAAGTTATCCACAGAAAAGTTAGAGATTAGTGTTTAAAACAGTTTTTTTAAGAAGATAGCTCTTGGAGATAATGCTCAAGCGTTGCACCAAGGCCTTTAAGGAAAGGTGTTTTAGGTTGCCAGTTCAGTTGTTGAGAGAGTTTATTATGGTTAATAGCATAGCGCAGATCATGACCCGGACGGTCGGCGACAAATTGAATCAGTTTTTGATGGGGAGCGTTTTGGGGAAAGCGCTCGTTAAAAAGCTTACAAATAGCTTCTACAACATCTAAGTTACGTTTTTGATCATTGGCGCCGATATTATAGATTTCACCATTTTGGCCCTGGGTTAAGACTTGTAGTGCGGCAAGGTTGTGATCATCGACATAAAGCCAATCACGAACATTCTCTCCGTTTCCGTATGTTGGTATGGGTTGTTGGTTAAGGCAGCTAGAGATAACGGTGGGGATGAATTTTTCTAGGTTCTGGTAAGGTCCATAATTATTACAGCTCACAGAGCAGACAGTCGGTAAGCCATAAGTTTGTCGATAAGCACGTAGCAGATGATTGGCACTGGCTTTGCTAGCCGCGTAGGGTGAGTTAGGTAGGTAGGGGTTTGTTTCAAGAGCCGCGGGGGCTTGCTTGGATAGGCTGCCGTAAATCTCGTCAGTGGAAATATAATGGAATCGGCAACGCGCAGGATCTAGATTGTATTTTGTTTGCCAATAGTGATAGGCGCAGTTCAATAGATTAAATATGCCGTTGATATTGGTTTGAATAAACTCGTTCGGTTGACCGATAGAGCGGTCAACATGAGATTCAGCAGCAAAGTGGACGATGCTGTCAATTTGATAATCCTTTAGTAATTGATTCACTAAAGAGGTATCATTGACGTCGCCCTGAATAAAAGCATATTGAGGTGAGTCGGTGATATTAGGCAACTTATCTAGTGAGCCGGCATAGGTGAGCTTATCTAAGTTTAAAACAAAAAAAACTTTATGCTTTAATAAAAGACGAACAAAGTGCGAACCCATAAAGCCTGCGCCGCCGGTAACCAGGATTCGTTTTGGCTGATAATTTGTCATAGTTGATCCGGCGCTTTGGTAGTCATTTAATTAAAATCATAACCGATTGCTAAAACCGGGTAAATGCTGGGTTTTAAGCGTGTTAAAAAAGGAGTTTAATCAGATGAAAGAATATAAACAGGTATTGCTAGCCATTGAGCTTGAATCAGAGGCCGATGCGCTTTTAATTGAGAAGGCAAAAACTGTACTTGCCGAATTTGATGCCGAGCTAACTTTAGTGCATGCGGTCGAGCATCTTAGTAATTATGGTGCGGCATATGGGGTTTCGGTTGGTGTGGACATTGAAGAAGAGCTGGTAAAAGAAGCCAAACGAATGATGCAAAAACTTGGCGAAGAGTTACAATTATCAGATACACAGCAGGTGATTGCAGTGGGCCCTGCCAAACAACTTATTCTAGAAGAAGCAAAGTCGCGCAATGTCGATTTAATTATTGTTGGTAGTCACGGTAAACACGGCGTTCGATTGTTGCTGGGCTCGACAGCCAATGCGATTCTACACAATGCTGAATGTGATGTGTTAGCGGTGCGGGTGCGAGATTAAGCCTTAGGGGACGGCCAACTTGACGGACAATTTACTGAACATTGCTTTTGAGTGTGTAGCCGCTCAAGCTAAAAAAGCACCAGGCAAGCGCGCATTGATTGTGGTTGGTGAAGACCTATCTGCTAATGCACAACTTACTTTTTCTGAACTTAACGATAAAGTCGCACGTTTAGCAAATGGTTTAAAGTCTTTAAATATCCCTCAAGGTTCACGCTGTTTGATTCGTTCACCAAAGAACGTAGATTTTTTGTTGTTGTTTTTTGCAGCGATGGGCGTTGGCTTGGTGCCAATATCAAGCCTTTCAAACTTAAGTGAAGACGAACAGCAATTTATTTTAAATGATGCAACCCCTTTATTGTTTTACCAACACCCGGATATTGAGCTTTCATTGCAGGTTGGTGAGGACTGTCGTGTTTTAACTTATAAAGAGCTACAACAGCTAAAAACAACTGAATATAAACCGCTTTCCACGACAACGCATGCGGATGATCCGGCTTTTATCACCTATACTTCTGGAAGCACGGCGGCACCTAAAGGCGTAATACATGCGCATAGAACATTATTAGGGCGTGAGCCATTGCGTCAGTACTGGTTGGGCTTACAGTCAACAGATATTGTTTTGCATTCTGGTAAACCTTGTTGGACGTATTCAATGGGGGTGGGGTTTTTAGATACGTGGGTTCGTGGTGCGACGGCTCTAGTATATTTGGGTAAAGACTGGGGTAATAGTTTGGCGGAGCTTATTAGTGCGTTTAAAGTAACACTGCTTGCTTCAAGCCCAATGTATTATCGTGAGCTGGATCAAGCAAAGCCTTTACCAAGAAAGTACTTTCAGTCATTGCGGTTAGCAAGCTCGGCCGGAGAAAAATTATCCCAGGCAGTTATTGATCGTTGGATTCAGCATTATGCAGTACCATTGTATGAAGCTTTAGGTATGTCTGAAATGTCGACATTTATTAGTTTTGGGTCCAGTGTGCCACCAAGGGCTGGTAGTGTTGGCAAAATCCAACCCGGACGCAAAGTGGAAATACTGCCTGTTGATGGCGGAATAAAACCAGTTAAAACCAATGAAGTGGGCGTGTTGGCTTTGCATCGTTCAAACCCGGGGTTTATGTTGGGCTATCTAAATCGATCTGATGAAATGCAAAAACAATGTCGTGGCGATTGGTTTATTTCCGGCGACTTAATGTATAAAGATAAAGATGATTACCTTTGGTATGTTGGTCGATGTGACGATATTTTAAATGTCGCGGGCGGACACCGGGTTTCACCGCTAGAAATAGAGTTGGTAATACGTAGTCACCCATTAGTAAAAAATGCTGTTTGTCATTATGGTTCTTACCAGGGCCTTGATAACTATCTTTTGGTGTCTATTGAACCTTTGTCTTTAAATAATACTGATAGAAAATCAGCCACCGCTATTCATCGTTGGTGTAAAGAAAAGCTATCTGCTAACAAAGTGCCAGCACTAATTGTTTTTGTGGAATCAATACCGAAAAAAGCTACCGATAAGGTCGACCGAAAGGCAATTGATACGGCTAAACAAGTTAGTTCAGTCTATGCCTTTATTGCTGGGCCCTAATTTTTCATTAGCGTAGCATAAAAAAAGCCGTCGGTATTTAATATGTTTCCTGGTAGTAATTGATAACCATAATTTGTATCGATCGCGTGTGGT
>JAHZKQ010000247.1 GCA_022600315.1 Gammaproteobacteria bacterium | reverse complement strand
TTTTTGTTCATTGACTATTATTGCATTGTGAAGTGGTCTTTCTTGTGTGTTATAAAATCGAGAATATAAGTCGCATAGTTTGCTGGGATTGCCTACCCTGGCTTGTTGCTCCTCTGAAAGTCTTAAGATGGCGAATAAATCAGTAATAAAGCTTGATTCTTTTTGTTCTGTTGCACGAGTATTAGAAAGTAATGATTGCATCCCAAATTGCCTAAGCATATTTATTGTCTCAACAAAATGGATTAGATTAGTTTGATTGCAAGGGAGTATGGTAAGAAAGATATTCTTCTTATCTGACTCTTTATCTTTTGGTTTTTCTTTTTCTTCTTCTTCTCTGGAGGAGTTTTCTTCAATCTTTTTTTTAAAGTTAGTGTGGATATTTATTGCGGGACCAATATTGCCTATCACTCGTGCTTTGTCACTAAACCCCCCGGTAAACCAACTGTCTTTGACTGAATATCTTGGGTGAAATAAATCGCAGTCTTTCATTGGTTCTGGGCCTTGTTCACTAATCGCATAGAATCTTTTTAGTGCTGCTTGCATGATTTTAATGCCATGAGGTTTTAATTGAGGCCTATTGTCAGTTTCTTTGAGTGCTTCTTCACTATAATTTAAGCTTGGGAAATGTTCTGGGAAGCGGTTATTCAGCATCATTGCCACCCATGGAGTTGAGGTGGGTAACAGTCCATAGCATGGAGTAGTAGGGTGTTCAAGTTGTAATTTATAGCTAAACCGCATAAACAAATAAGGCAGCAATCCAGTGCCGACTTCATCTTTGTCAAGTGCCCATAGATGTGGATGGTAGAGTAATGTTGGTTGTATTTCTGTTGTATTAAGAAATGACGGAGCAGGTTCTAGTAGCGTATAACGATGAATGATATAGCCAAATATTTTTTGTAGATTAAGATCTTCTAACAGCTCAAGATGACCATCCAGATGAGATACAAATTTATTGAAACTGCCTAGTTTGCTAATAGCATCACCATTTAGAAAGTCTCTAGTTAAGCGGTGCATGGACTCTAGGGTAAGTGCGCTATTTAAATTGTTTTCTGAAATACTTTGCACAGGCATAATATGGGTTTTAATTTGTTTTCGAGCGAATCCTTTTAGGATACCTGTTTGGGAAAAATGTTCCATCCGTTTGACTGCATGTGTTGTGTAAGGCTGTATTTCTTTTGTGGCTAATTGCTGAAAGAGGCGCATTTAACTCTCCTGGTTAATAATTTGATCATGAAAGTATGAAATGATGTCTGTAACATTTATTTGCTTGAATAAAACTGCTTTGACACTGGCTTCGACTTTGTTTGTGGCGCGCATTTTTTTAATGGAATTTTCAAGATGTGAACGTACAGTGTATTGAGATATTTTTAAAATCTTTCCTGTTTCCCAGATGGTTTTACCACGCGCTGCCCAGAGTAAACAATCGATTTCACGCGGAGTTAATTTATTATAATTGGCCAAATACTCATTGCAGAGTATATTATTCGCCTTGCTATAAATCATGTGAATAATGCTTCTTAAGAATAATTTTCTGTTGTTAAGTAATTCGCTTGTGGCAAAGCTATCTTTTTTTATCGATAGGTGTAGTAATACAAATTCATCATAACTACCGTTCACTGGATAAGATAAGCCATCGTGGATGCCATTTTGTGCAGCCCAATCAAGATTCACATGTTCATCTTCGGAAAGTTTAGTTCTATCAAATAATTCATTCCATCTTAAAACTTTGCCTTTTTGCTGGTAGGAGTTAACTACTACTGGATCAACTTTGGCTCTTTTATTTTTAACATAAGGATTGGCAAATTCATGCGGATAGTCATTAAGGGTGATGATTTGTTGACATTGTTTAGATTCGTATTGAGGTATAATCATAAACCAAAAATGTTCGACAGAGAGTAGGTGGGTAAGGTAGTCACAGAATTGATGCAGACTGGCTAAACAATTACACTTGCTTAAAACATCTAAGGCGTTAGCGAGATTTTCCAGTGATAAGAGTTTAGTGCTTTGAGTATCCATACTTTCCCGTCGGAATTAAATCCATTTAAAACTTTGCTTTCGGGCAAGTTCGACGTCCAGGGCTAATGTACCTGAATTGATTTTAGTTTTCCACTAATAATCGTATTAATGTGGTATATCCTGATTAATATAGGTGTTTTTATATAGTGGAAAATTACGAGGTTTTATTTAAACTTGGTGCTAATTTCTTCAATCCCGGCCAATAACTGGTTAATTGCAACTGCAGTATAAGGATTAAATTTTTGCATGTCTTCGAATAATTCAATGCTGTCATAGCAGGTTTGTTGTTTAACATCGAGGAGTTTTTCAAATCCCAGTGTGCTAATTAGGGGCTGTGCATTGGTATTGGTCACCTGCAAGCTTCGACGAAGAAAGTGTCAGCCTGATTGATAAAGTTAAGTCATATGCTAGGGTCTGGATCGTAGCCATAAATGTCAAAATCATCACGCACTAGCTTTCCTAATGACCTGCCAAATTGGTCAAGACCAAGAATGCCAATACGATTAATCTCTGTCATAGGAGTGTCAATGTAGCCTTAGCAATGTCTGAGTTAGCTCCAACGAAAAAAATAGGTCCATATGCTCAATTTCTTGTGTTTGGGAAAGTTCTCTTTTATTCTATTTCATACAGTATTATGCCACTGTCATGATTTGTATTTAAAGAGCATGGCTAGGCCTAGTTATAAACGTTTTAGTGGGGTGATGTAGTGGCATTTAAAAAAATTCTTCATTGGTTTCGTCATGATTTGCGATTAAGTGATAATCCAAGTTTTTCTTCAGCGGCAAAGCGGGGCGCTGTGCTTCCCGTTTATATTTTGGATGATGTTAATTGCGTAGAAAAGGTATTGGGTGCTGCTAGCCGGTGTTGGTTGCATTATTCTTTGCGCGAATTAAATATAAGCCTTGATTCTAAGCTCATTACTAAATCTGGTGATCCACTATTAATTATTCTTGAACTGGTTGAGAAATACAAGATTGATGAAGTGTCTTGGAACCGTTGCTATGAACCTTGGCAAATAAAACGTGATACCAGGTTAAAATCCCAGTTGCGTGACTTTGGTGTTACAGTAACCACCTATAATGGGTCTTTACTGTGGGAGCCTTGGGAGATTGAAAAAAAGAGTGGTGGTAACTATAAAGTTTTTACTCCTTTTTACCGTAAGGGCTGCTTACAATTTGCACCTCCACGAAACCTAATTTCAAAACCTAACAACACCAAGTATCTATCGCATAAGGAGCAACTTAGCACCATTGATTCACTGAATTTATTGCCAACTAAGCCATGGGGAAAAGCAATGATGAGTTACTGGAAAGTGGGTGAGTTGGCAGCGATGAAGCGCTTGAAATTGTTTATTAAGGAAGATTTGCCGGGCTATTCTGAAGGAAGGAATTTTCCTGCCGAAGGAAAAATATCACGGTTATCTGCGCATTTACATTGGGGGGAGATATCCCCCAACCAGATATGGTATGCCGTTAAAAAATTGACTCAGGATGCAAGCACGGACTGTTTTTTAAGCGAGTTGGGATGGCGAGAATTTTCTTATAGCCTTTTATATTATTATCCAACTTTAGCGAAAGATAATCTCCAAAAAAAATTCAATAGTTTTGCGTGGCGAAAAAATAAGAAACTGTTGAATGCGTGGCAACGTGGAATGACGGGATATCCTATCATTGATGCAGGTATGCGAGAATTGTGGCAAACAGGTTTTATGCACAATAGGGTTCGCATGATTGTGGCTTCCTTTTTAGTGAAGAATTGCTTGATTCACTGGCATGAGGGGGAAAAATGGTTTTGGGACTGCTTGGTTGATGCTGATTTGGCAAGTAATAGTGTAAGCTGGCAGTGGGTCGCAGGTTGCGGTGCGGATGCAGCGCCTTTCTTTCGAATCTTTAACCCGATTACTCAAGGTAAAAAATTTGATCCGCAAGGTCAATATACAAGAAAATATGTTCCAGAATTATCCACATTGGCTGATAAATATCTTCATACTCCTTGGGAGGCACCGGCTAGTGTTTTGCATGAGGCTGGTATTAAAATTGGAGAGAGCTATCCAAGAGCTATTGTTGATTTATCTCTTTCTAGGCAGCGTGCGCTTAATGCTTATAAAAAAATAAAAAGTGATTGAAATGAAGACGGTAAAATTAGCTTTATTTAAACTTGGTGCTAATTTCTTCAATCCCAGTTAATAACTGGTTAATTGCAACTTCAGTATAAGGGTTAAATTTTTGCATGTCTTCGAATAATTCAATGCTGTCGTAGCAGGTTTGTTGTTTAACATCGAGGAGTTTTTCAAACCCCAGTGTGCTAATTAGGGGCTGTGCATTGGTATTAGCCGCCTGCAAGCTTCGACCAAGAAAGTGAGTGATGCCTTGGCTAAAGGCGGCTTGTTTATCATGCTCATCTGGGGTCATTTCTAAGATTTCAACAGATTTTCTTTGAAAATATTGCTTCCAGAAATCATAAACATTATATGGGTCTCGAACTTTATTGAGCATAATTTTTAAATGTTTGTTGCTATCAATTGAATCTGGGCCAAATAATGGATGGCTAGCAATAATGCCAATATCTTCGCTCAAGTAGTCTTCCATAATTTCGACAGGGTAGAGTTTTACCGAGCACACATCAATAACAGTAGTGCTTTTAAGTTTTACTGAAATGCTTTCGATAACTTCTGAAAATTTTCGAATGGGCACTGCGATAATTAGAGTTTTTTGTTTTAATACTTTATCAAGACTGGTCTGATTAATAAAGTCAAGCTGTATGCTAGGGTCTGGATCATAGCCATAAATGTCAAAATCATCATGCATTAACTCTGCTAATGATCTGCCAAATCGGCCAAGACCAAGAATGCCAATGCTATTAATTTTTGTCATAAGCTGATACCGCTAGAAACATAGTGAGGTTATTTTTTAAATCTTGAATATTGTCTTGCGAGATATGCAGTTTATAAAGTTCCGCGCAGGAATCGTTAGCAATTACTGCCGCAGTTTTTTTCAACTTGCCTTCGCTTAAACGTCTCGCTGCTTCAGCCGTATCATCTTCTTCAATCAATGGACAGCTCCAAAAGTTATCGGCCAGATAATTGCGGCATTGGCGTAAAGCTTGTTGATGGGAGTGAATTGATGTAATGTCGCTCAGTTGAGTGCCGGGCAAAGTGAGTAAATTTTGAATTACCATGACGTAATACATATCAATAATTTTAAAACGGTATTCGGCCATGGCTTCAACACTTTCAATAACTACACCGCCCTGAGCATTTTCCATGGCAAAGATTCCATAATCCACACTGTGATCATTGACACCGGCAATTACATTGGCGGATGAAATTAGGTATTTAACTTCAAATTGCTCAATACCTTTGCGCTCAGCAAAGCTATGCGCTGCTTGCTCTGAGAAGCTGCCGATCGCGCCTTGTACGCCAATTTTAATCATTTTGTTGCTCCAATTTTTTTATATGTTCGCGCTGCAATTCTGTGCTTTCGTTAATAATAGTTTTAAATATATTAATCACTGCCTGCTCGCTACAAAAA
>JAHZKQ010000028.1 GCA_022600315.1 Gammaproteobacteria bacterium | reverse complement strand
TATATGATATATTAAGCGTCAGTTTAGAGTATTTATTAATGACTTAAATGTACGTTTAGTACGTTAATGTATTGTAAGTTTGGAAAAGAGAGAAGAAATGAGAAAAAAATATTTAATTAGCATCGCTTTAATCATAGTTAGTCTATTTTCTGCATCAGTATTAGCGGGTTCATTGGGTCCAGTGACAGAGGTGCAGCTTAAGCTAAATAGATTAAACGACGGGGCCTTTTTAAATCTTTGGAGTCAGCAGCAACATGGTGGTGTATATACGCTACCAGCCACCACTTCTTACCCACGCATTTTTGGCCTATTCCATACTGCCATTAACGCCTTTGTGCCAAATACGGGCGGTGATATTCAGGTTAACTATGAATCTGATTTCTGTTGCGCGGGTGTTATGACGATCCATGTGCATCCAAATCAAAAAACCGTTACGGTCAGTGCGACTGCACGTGCGCAATTATCAGGGTTTGGTGGTTGTGAAGGCCTTAGAAAATACCCAAAAACAGATTGCTTCCCATCTGGTAACGGTAGTTATACGACTAGCTATGCACTTAATAAAGCTGGTACACCAGTTATATCGGTTGGCTTTAAGAATAATTGCACTTTAGGTTCTGGTTGTTAATGAGTGTGGGGTTTTTTACGGTATCCTCACAACCTAAAGGTGGGGTAGCATGTGTTGGTTCTCAAGCAAAAAATTCGATAGCTTTATCCTAAAGTTTCAGTAAGCGCGGTTTGAAGTTAAAAAACTCAGGTGCGGCGTTAAAGCCAAAGCTTCTTAATTGTTGCGCGCGTGTCACCACCGCAGCGCCTTCTAATAAATTTAAGGCGATTTGTGCTGCGTGACGATTTTCTAGAGGTTCAAGTATGGCATCTTTGACCCAACGATTATAAGCTCCCATTGCAGGTCCACACCAAATTTGATAATCGCGTTGGCGACTTGCTTCACCTTGTGATGCCCAGCGGCTGGCGTTACCTAAATACCAGCGAAAGATTAGCGCCATTTTTTGTTTCGGATTTTGTTCGGCTTTGGCTAATAGTTTTGGATTGCGTTGTTGCCAGAATTCACGGGTTTGTTGCCAAATAGTTTCAATGCTCGCTTGAAACACTTCGGCTTCTAATTTCTCACGCTCGCTTTTTGGGATATCATTAATATCATTGTATTTTTGATAATAGTCAGCAAGCTTTTGGCCGCGAGCAGCAAAAAACGTACCGCGTTTTAAAACTTGCAGTTTCACCCCAAGCTCAAACATATCCGCAGCGGGTGCCATAATCACATCATTAATATCCGCTTGGGCTAGTAATTTTTTCGCCTCTGGCGAAGAACCGGCTTCAATTGTCGCTTGATTAATCGAGCCGGTCACCACATAATCAGCGCCCATGGCAAAGGCGCCGGCAATGGCTTTAGGTTCACCTAATCCACCAGCGGCGCCAATATTAACCTGTAAAGCAGCAGGAAAAGTTCTTGCTATTTCGTAACGTAAATTTAATACCGAACTTAATAAGCTTGGCAGTGGCCTGTTATCAGTATGACCGCCTGAATCGGCTTCAACAGTAATATTTGCTGCCAGTGGCAGTTGTGCGCCAAGTTCAGCTTCTTCAGTGGTTAATAAATTTTTTGTCACTAAGTCAGTTAAAATTTTAGTGGGTGGTGCGGATAAAAATTGTTGCGCCATATTTGGTTGAGATAGTTTGGCAAAAATAAAATGTCGACGTTGAATTTCACCCTGCTTATTACGGCTTAAGCCGTGGCAGGCAAGGCGCACAATATTAGGCGTTGCTTGCATGAAAGCAGAGGCAGAAATACAGCGCACATCTTTTTCGATATAAAGTTCAACCAGTTTGCGTTCCAGTTCAGGTTCGGTTGGGGTGTGAATTAAATTAATCCCCCAAGCTAAATTCTGCTGGGTTAAACTTTGAAACTCATCGAGTGCTGCGGTCACACGCGCAAAGCTTAAGCCCGCAGAGCCAAAAAACCCCAGCATATTGGCTTTTGCCATGGCAATCACTAATTCTTTTGCGGCAATGCCACCTGCCATTGCGCCAGTCACATACGCAAAGCGTACGCCATGTTGGCGTAAAAAAGTTTGACTGCCTAAACGTTCTGGGTAAATTGCCGGTAAGTAACCAACGACTTGCCAGGGTGCGGATACTTGGTGGCCAGCACTTAATGCTAAGTAACCGTTATTATGTTGAATCAAATATAAAGCTTGGCGAATATTTTGCGCTAAAGCTAATTGATCGGTTTGTTGGGTTGCTGTTTGCGTCATGCGCTTACCTCATTATTGGCGACTAAATTTTGGATAGATGCTTTAACATCATCAACTAAGGTGCGAAAATTAATCTGATCATATTGGCGAGTATCGATGATTTCGCCAATTGCTAAACCTATATGATGTTGGTAATTTAATTGATAAGTTTTGGTTGGGGTGATTTTATAAGTGCCACGAATGCCAACGGGGATAATTACGGCATCCAGTTCTTTAGCTAGACGTAGCGCACCACATTTAAAGTTGAGTAATTCACCATTTTGGCTGCGAGTGCCTTCTGGGAAAATCCACCAGCAAATATGTTTTTGCACACCGCTTTTAATTTTTTTAAAAGTATCTTGTAAAGTTTTGGGGTTGCTTCGATCTAGGCTTACCATGCCGCTTTGTTGTAAGGCTTTACCAAATAGTGGCACTTTAAGTAAATCTTTTTTTAGAAAAAAACGAATACTCCCAGGAATTAAGCTATAGATTAGCGAGATATCTAGTAAACTTTGATGATTGCTCATAAAAATACAGCAGCGATCTTTTGGTAAGTTTAATGGCTCTGAAGGTAGTAATCTGTAATTAAGTTTCAGGCGAGCATTAACCTTTCGGAAGGCATTACGCAGATAATGATTCATTTGAGCATAACTTAGCTTGTTACGTTGATATCTAAAGTGTACTAATAGGCAATAACCAATAATAATAACGGCAGCATTTGACAGCAAGTAGCGATGGTAACAGGTCTGAGCAAATGATTTTAATTTAGCCAGCATCGTATACCCTCACAATATTTTTGGTGGTTTCTACTCGGTAATAGTATTTTTTTCTAGATTTTCCGATAAAAACATAATTATCAGCAGTGATGTTAATAGCGTGGGGATGCACTTGGTGCTTATGGCAAAAATAATCTTTAATGCAAATTTCTTTGGTAACAGAAAGTAAGTCGCCAGTTGCGCCATAAATTGTTGCCAAGGTGCCAGGTAACCAGTCACCGCGCAATACGGTAGTTAGACTTAGTTCACAGCAGTTGTCTAGTTGAGTGGCAAGTGTAGCTTTGGGGAAATATTTTTTTTCAGTAATATAGCGCGCAATTTCAGTCGATGTTAGCTGCTGTAAATTTTCCGGCAGTGAAAATAATTTTTCAACATAATCTATCTGTATTGATGTTTTACCAGCTGCTTGTAATTGTGCTTGGCAATGAATGCGATCGATTTTATTTTGCCAGTCACCGCGGTAGCGCAGCTCACAATTTACATCGCCATGGCGCGGTAGGTCAGTAAAAAATTCAATGCTTTCAATATGAGAAGGGAAGCAGCGATGTTGCGCATTGGCATGTTTAGACCAAACGCTTAAGTCATGGCGCGGAAAAGATTGTGGAATACCATCCAGTAAAACTTGATGCGTGGCACCAAAATCAGCCGTGGTTTTAGTCGATAAAATACTGCTAGAGCCATGTTTGCAAGTTGCTAAGGATTTGATAATGTGAAAACTTGGTCCATGAAACAAATTTTTTGCTTGGTAAGGATCTGTTGATGGGTGCAAATTATCAAGTGGGGTGAAAGTTTTGGGCGAAGCTGGATATTGATCGGCAATTTCAACCATGCCTTGTGCGGCTAATTGTGTGCTGTCATTTATAATAAATAATTCAACTTGTACTTCTTTAGAGTTTACGACTGTGAGTTGTTGCTTTAATTTAACGCTGGGGTTAACAATAATCCAGGATAGTAATTTTAATTGACGAATCGCAATAACTTTCTGGTTGGGGAAATAGTCGCTAACAAAGTCAACAACTTGATCAACAATGCTCATCATAGGCAATACTGGTAAGGTATAGGTTGGGCAATGATCTTTTAGCCAGGGCTGTTTTTCTTGGTCAAGCGTGACTTCTCGACTAAAGCGATGGCCATTAGGTGGTGCATTATTAATTTGATAGCTTAAATCATTGGCGCTATAAATACAGACCCCATTAATCCATAAGCTGGCATCAGCATTGACATAGTGGCAATGCTCTTCAGGTTTTGATTTAATTGCCGCTAAAATATTAATGGTTGCCACCTGCGGTAAGATTTGACCACGATATTTCCAGCTAAACTTCTGTGGCAACTTCGGCAAAATAATAGGAAATTCAATTTGTGGATTTTGGTGCATAAGGTAATAGCCAATGAGTTCCTGCATGGCTTGAATACCCAGCGAACCCGGCTGCACTGGATCTTGAAAAAAGTGCGTTTTAAAATACCAATCACTAGGGTGCACATCACGTTCGCCGCGCAGTAAGGCGATTAAGTCATCAGGCTTCTGCCAGTAACCACTGATGTGATCAATTAATTTTAAACGTTGATTTGGCAGGCAAGATTCTGCTAGGTTGCGCTGAATAAAAGTGTTAATTGTCCATGGCGGCGTTGAGAGTTTATGAGGCAATGCGGTTTTTTTAGTTAACCATTTCTTCCAAGGCTGCATTTCGCTGATGCCTTGCTGTTGCAATAAACTTTTCTCATTAAAATAACCAAATTCTGTTTGCATGTTGAAAACGATTTGATTTTTAATTTTAACGGCTACATTGAGGTTAAAAAGTTTGGTGCCTTTTAGTTTAAGCACTTTAGTTAACTGTACATCAGTGTCTAAACTCTCGGTGCTTGCCGGAATATAATGAAAGTATTCGGCACTGCCGCTTAAGTTTCTAACTTTTAATCCTGCATCATTAGTAAAATCATAATGTGTGACTGCCATTAACCAACCGCAAGGTTGCAGGCCAGCTTCTAATAGCGCTGCGATTGGCATATTCATAAAATTAGCGCTTTCGGCATAATACCAAGCATTATTAGGCACCAGGTATTCGCAATTTAATTTGGCAGCCGTTTTATCAACGGCATTAACTTGGGTTAAGAAATGGTAAGGCGGCCCGGGTAAGCGTGTAGGCGATTGCCTTAGATCAAAATCTTTTGCTAGCGTACCATACATTTCGGTAGGTGCGCCCCAAGCGCAGGCTAACATAGTATTTATATCGCAGCTTAAATCATCATCAAGTTTAGCCGCGGATTTTTTGCTGGGGATAATTGTTTGACTTGGCTTTAAGTTTGCCAGTGGCCAGTCAGGTACCAGTCGAATGCCGATATAAGTTTGCATCACCAGTATTGAATCAACTTTAATTAATAAGTAGGCGTATAAAGTGGGTGTGGGATCATTAATATGTTTATCAACAAAAACTTCATAGGTTAATTTTTTGTTAGTCATTAACACTTGATTATAGCAGCGAATATTTACCGGTTGGTTTTGTAGCGGTTCAAATCGCCAGCTATCATGCTTTAGTGTATCGCCGTGGGCAATTAAATAAAACATCATGGCTTGTAAGCCACCTTCAAATGCCAAGGTGCCAGGCATGCAAGGGTCATCTTTAAAATGCGCCTTAAAAAACCAAGCGTCGGGGTTGATATTGTAGCAAGCTTTTAAATAACCACGTTGTTTTGGGCCACCATTAAAATCAAGCTTAGTGACTTCGTGCAATAATTGTAATTTCCCATCCGGTAGGGTGGGGGTGCGCAAATGGGTTTGTGAATAATTAAAGGCCTCACCAAATACGCTAACTAAATCACCCTGAATAAGGCGTTTGATTGCTTGGCTATCAAAAGTTAATTGCGCTAATGGTGCAAGCGGTGGGTTGGGCTTAATGTCTTCGCTATATTTAGCCGTATCAGCTTGCCACTGAGTGGATTGTGGGCGATCCAGTTCTGCATGACTAAAAAAGCCGGCTCGGCCAAGGGTTACGGCAAAGATTAGCTTGCTATCATGATAGACATTACATTTAAAATTAAATAATAAACGACCTTGATAATGAATAATCTTATCAACTTTAATTTCACAGCTTAGCAAGCTGCCAATTTTTGGTAATGAGGCATGAAATTCAAAATCAAGTTCTACTAGTCGATAATGGCGCTCCTCATTTAGTGCAAGATTAGCGCCCAGCCAGTTAATTAAAATCATATTGGCTTGGGCCGTTTCAACCAATAATCCAGCAGGCAAATGATTTAAATGAGTTAGGGTGTCAGGTTTAATTTCTAGTTCGGTCCATAACAACCCAGGTTGCATGCTCAGTGCTGTGGCATCAATGCGAGTGACTCTATCGGCCAATAAATAAGGTGGTGCAGGAATTCGCAGAGGGTGTTTAAGTGCATCGACTTTGGTAAATGCCGGGCCAAATACATTAGAGATTTTGCCGGTGGCAAGCTCAATTAAATCTTGTTGGTCAAATTGTATTTTGGGTTTTTTTGCAGGGTGGTTTTGGGCTTGTGAATTTGTGCTTAACGTACGCATCAATTCAATATATTGTAGGTATAGACGAGTTTGTTGATTGATAAAGTGCTGATGTGCATAACATACTGGATTAAATGTTTGTGGTTTTGGCGTATATTGCATCGGCGTTAATAGTGTTGGCGGCGCCGACATTAATTGCGCGGTTTGATCCGCAGCCCTTGAAGTCTTAGGTATTTTTTTCATGCTTAAATCCGCGAGCCGAATACAATTTCGACTTGATTGCTAGCACTGATCATCATTTCATTTACGAACCACTGACTGCCTTCTTTAGGTTTAATTAAATAAATGCCTTGTTCGTCAAAATGACGTTTTAAGCTAGCATC
>JAHZKQ010000246.1 GCA_022600315.1 Gammaproteobacteria bacterium | reverse complement strand
TGCCCGGTTTCAAATAACATGCCGAGTATTTTACGCCATAAGGTTACCGCAGGTATTCTCCGGGAACGAATCTCGCCTTTTTCTGCTTGCGTTTCGTAGGCAGTATAAGCTTTTTCGAAGGCATCGCCATAAATGTCGTGTAAGTCAGGCACTTCATCGGGTGAAAATAATGACCAGTCTTTATTTTCGAAGACGCGCTTCATAAATAAATCTGGAATCCAGTTGGCAGTATTCATATCGTGAGTACGACGGCGTTCGTCGCCGGTATTTTTGCGTAGATCTAAAAATTCCTCGATATCCATATGCCAAGTTTCAAGATAAGCACACACCGCACCTTTACGTTTGCCACCTTGATTGACGGCAACAGCGGTAGCGTCGGCAACATTAAGAAAAGGGACTACACCGAGTGATTTACCATTAGTGCCTTTAATATAAGCGCCCATGGCTCGTACTGGGGTCCAATCATTACCGAGTCCGCCAGCGAATTTAGAGAGCATGGCATTATCGCGCAGCGCGCCATAAATGCCTTGTAGATCGTCGGGCACAGTCGTTAAGAAACAACTGGATAATTGTGGACGCAGGGTGCCGGCATTAAATAAAGTCGGCGTTGAGCTTAAGTAGTCAAACTCGGATAAAAGATTATAGAATTCAATCGCGCGTTCGTTACGTGCATCACCTTCACAGTGGGCTAAACCCATTGCCACGCGCATAAAAAATACTTGTGGTAATTCAATGCGACGCTCTTGATGATGTAAAAAATAACGATCATATAGAGTTTGCAGACTAAGGTAAGTGAATTTACTATCACGTTTGCTATTTAAAGCTGCCGCCAATTGATCTAAATCAAAATCTTTTAAGTTAGGGTGTAATAATTCATGTTCAATACCCTGCCTAATGGCTTCCTTAAAACAAATTGGATAAAGTTTCTCAATAGTTTGCTCACCGATATTATGTTGAATGCCCAGTGTGTCCAAGGTTTCATTATATAGGTCTTGTAGTAATAACCGTGCGGTGACATAAGAATAATTGGGCTCGGTTTCGACTAAAGTGCGTGCGCTCATCACCAAGGCCTTGTAAACATCTTTTAAAGCCACACCATCAAATAAATTATCACGGGTGTCTTTAATGATGGGGCTAGGATCAACATCAGTGAGGCCTTGGCAGGCGTCGTTTACAAGTTTGGTTAACCAGGCTTCGTCTAATTGTTTGCGTCCACCATTGGCTAAGGTTAGGTTGATGGTTGTTGAGACGTCTTCTTGCTTGATTTTTTGTTTGGCAGTGTCTTCACGTTCTTTGCGCCGTCTTTCTCGATATAAGATGTACGCTTTAGCGACTTCAAACTCATTGGTGCGCATTAAGTTGTTTTCAACTTGATCTTGGATGGCTTCAATATGTACCATGCCACCGTCGGGCCAACGTTTTTGCAGGCGTTCTTGGATGTTTTCAGTGATCTCTTTTGCTAGCTTATGGATACGCTCAGAGCTTTGGGCATTATCACCCTCAACTTCGACAAAAGCATTTTTGATGGCAGTTTCGATAAGGTTGTGTTGAAATTTAACAACTCGGCCATCGCGCTTGATAACTTTTAATTGACCCGGTTCGAGGACATCAAGTAGATTGGGGTCGGTGACACGGATTTTGTGATTGTCTATCTGGTTTTCCCTAATATTCATGTTCTACTCCTATTGCTTAATATTCCGTTATTAAGATAATTGGCAAGGGTGATTCCTTACCGATAATGTGGATAACTTATCAACAGTCATCCGCTGATCTAGAATTCAGCACTCAACCACAACATATGGTGGTTTTTAGTGCCGTAAACATCAAGATAATGTGTTTCCTTGGTCTTTGCAATAGCATATCATGGGGACAAAATGTGGATAAAGTGTGAGTTTATATGGTGATGACCCGAGCTTCATGACCAGTGGTCGGTATATCAAAGGCTTAGCTTGAGTTTGCAGAATCAGTGAGGGAAGTGCTACTGATGGATGAAATTTTTGTAAGATTTTATCGGTGTGCTTTGTCAGCAAGAGTCCGTTGATTAAAATTTAGCTATTATATGGAGCAGTTGCTGTCATTTAGGGTTTTGTGAAACAATGATGAGTCCATGGATGATACAATCAAGGTGTTAAGGAATATTTTGCACGGCAATTATAATCAGGTTGCCGTGATGGTGTTGCCAATATTTTAGAGAGGTTCTGGTGATAGATAGTGAAGGATATCGCGCTAATGTGGGAGCTGTGGTCTGTAATGCCCAAGGTCAGTTACTTTGGGCGCGCCGTATTGGTGCGAAAGATGCCTGGCAGTTTCCACAGGGTGGTATTAATAAGAATGAATCAGTTGAGGCGGCTTTATACCGAGAGTTGCATGAAGAGTTAGGTTTGGGGGCTAGCGACGTTGATGTTCTAGCAAAGACGCAAGGCTGGTTATCTTATCGTTTGCCAAAACGCTTTCGGCGTTATCGCACACAACCACTTTGCATTGGGCAAAAACAAAAATGGTTTTTATTGCAATTAAAAACTGCAGAAACTAGCATTCAGCTTGATGTGAGTACTGAGCCAGAATTTGATGCATGGCGTTGGGTGGATTATTGGTATCCATTGGATCATGTAATTAGTTTTAAACGCGATGTTTATTTAAATATGCTGCAAGAATTTGAGGAGTATATAACGGCATTAATCGCGAATCATTAATGTGAATTATAGTATGGGTAGGTTTTTGTAATGGTCATGAAGTTAAAGGCCTTGAGACGAATTGTCCAAGAAGTTGCAGCAGCATCTGATCTCGCTGCGGCCTTGACCATTATTATTAATGAGGTTATGACAGCATTGCATGCTGATGCCTGCAGTATTTTTCTCATTGATGCGGATCGTGCCGAATATGTTTTGGCAGCAACTGAAGGCGTGAGTCAAGATTTAGTTGGCAAGGTTAAAATTAAATTTGGTGAAGGTTTAATTGGTTTAGTCGGCGAGCGTGGCGAACCGATTAACGTAGAAGACGCGCCTAATCATCCAAACTATCTTTTCTTTAAAGGTCTTGGCGTGGAAGATTACCGCGCGTTTTTAGGGGTTCCCATTATTAGTCGCGGTGATTTATTAGGGATTATCGTTGCCCAACAATATGAGCGGCGTTTTTTTGCCGAGGAAGAAGAAGCCTTTGTAGTGACGCTAGCTACGCAGGTGGCCAGTGAAATTGCTAGTGCTAAAGTTAAG
>JAHZKQ010000245.1 GCA_022600315.1 Gammaproteobacteria bacterium | reverse complement strand
TATTATCGCGAAAAAATATCAACATCAATTTGATTATCTTGAAGCAAAAATTGGCGGCGCTGCCTATGAGACTTATCAATCACATTGCCCCGATGAAACTTTAAGCATTTGCCAACAGGCTGATGCAATATTATTTGGCTCGGTGGGCGGTCCACTCGATCAACAGCATTTAGCTAAATGGCAAAGCTGTGAAGTCAATAGTATTTTAAAGCTGCGTAAACATTTTGATTTGGGTATTAATATCCGCCCAGTAAATGTTTATCCTGAACTGGCTGCGCTTTGTCCTTTAAAACCGGAATCCATCGCCGGTGGTGTAGACGTAGTAATTTTTCGGGAATTAACTGGCGGGATTTATTTTGGCAGACATAAACAATTTAAAGAAGATAACAAACGTGTCGCTACCGACGAATGTGTTTATACTGAAGCGCAAATTCATGGCATCGCTCACGCCGCATTTCAAGCCGCAAAATTACGTGATAAACGCTTATGTTCGGTTGATAAAGCCAATGTCTTAGCAACTTCTAAATTATGGCGCGAGGTTGTGTCTGAAATTGCCAAAGAATACCCTGAAGTAAAATTAAGTCATATGCTAGTGGACAACTGCGCTATGCAAGTCGTTTTAAATCCAAAACAATTCGACGTGATTGTCACCGAAAATATGTTTGGCGATATTATCTCTGATCTTTGTGCGGCCCTGCCCGGTTCGCTCGGTTTAATTCCTTCGGCGAGTTTAAATAATCAAGGCCAAGGTTTATATGAACCCTCCGGCGGCTCGGCACCGGATATTGCCGGCAAAAACATCGCTAACCCAGCAGCACAAATTTTATCGGCAGCATTGTTATTGCGTTATTCATTTAAACTCGATAAAGAAGCTAAACTCATTGAAGAGGCGATAAAAACCACGATTAGCAGCGGCATCTTAACCGCAGATCTTGCCAAAAATAATGCCCAGCCGGTATCGACTACAGAGTTTGTGGATGCGGTGATTAAGAATATATACTAAGCCTTTATAAATGTCGTAAGCTAGCAGTTCCAGCTGTATTTATCTTTTTTAACATGTTGAAATAACTATTCATTTTTATATATTCACACTTTGTGTGAATAGGAGCTGAAAAGAGAAAATAAAACATTTAATGATGATATTATGCTGCTGCTTTCGCCAGAGCTGGTAGATCGTTATAATATAAACGAGGCTTACGATTTATTATTCGACGTAATACTCCCTAAAATGGAAGTTCGCACCGAAGTATTTGAGAAGGTGTAGACTAAGCCACCTCAATTGGCTGGCCCAACATAATCGGCAACTCTTCAGGATCATCGAAGGTGGCAATTTCCCAGGCGTTTTCTGCAGCCAAAATAGCATTTAACAATTTGCTGTTTAGCGCATGGCCTGATTTATAGCCTTTAAACTGACCGATAACGCTGTGGCCTAACAAATACAAATCGCCCACCACATCTAAAATCTTATGGCGAACAAATTCATCCGGGTAGCGCAAACCATCTTGGTTAAGGACTTTAAATTCGTCTATTACAATTGCATTATCTAAGCTCGCGCCTAAGGCTAAATTATTTTTACGAATATATTCGTAGTCAGACAGAAAACCAAAGGTGCGGGCTCTAGAAATTTCTTTAACGTAGGAGGTTGAAGAAAAATCCAAAGTAGCTTCTTTATTGCCTTCATTGAAAATGGGGTGATCGAAATCAATTTTAAAATCGACCTTAAAGCCATCGTAAGGTGAAATTTGCGCCGTCTTGTCGCCATCCTTAACGCAAACCTTACGTTTAATGCGAATAAATTTCTTATGGGCATTTTGCTCCTCAACTCCAGCAGACTGGATTAAGAATACAAATGGACCTGAACTGCCATCCATAATTGGTAATTCGGGTGAAGTTAAATCAATATAGGCATTATCGATACCTAAACCCGACAATGCCGATAATAAATGCTCTACCGTGGCAACCCGCGCACCATCACGCACCAAGCAAGTCGATAAACTGGTATCGCCAATATTCTCAACGCGTGCTGGAATTTGCACCACCGGGTCCAAATCAGTACGGCAAAACACCACACCCGTATTAGGCGGCGCTGGACGTAAAGTCAAATAAACCTTTTCGCCAGAATGCACCCCAATACCGGTGGCCCGAATCACATTTTTCAAAGTACGTTGTTTGATCATATCCCTACTACAATCCATTTAAGCGGCGCATTGTAACACAGCGCGGCCAACAAACAAGAAAACTTTATCTCTCTTATAGTTAGCACCTAAGTCTACTGTGAACACTACATATGTCATCCTAGACAAACCGCGATTTCTGTTAGTCCTCCTGACGACGCAAAAACGCTGGAATATCAAGATATTCAACTTCGCGTTCACGGTGATCATCAAGCTCATCAACTCGTTTGGTTGCATCCTGATTGCGGATGTAAGTGGGTCGATCTAGCTGATGATAATCCATGGTGCCATCACGTGCCGTTTTAATTGACTTAAGATGCGCTGCGCCTTGGGCCTGCTGAGCGCCTAAACCAGTAACCACCACGGTCACCCGGAGTTCTTCGCTCATTTCAGGATCAATCACAGTACCCACCACAACGGTGGCGTTTTCTGAAGTAAATGATTTAATTGCATCACCCACCGCTTCAAACTCACCAATCGACATATCCATGCCCGCGGTAATGTTTACCAACACACCACGCGCGCCTGTGAAATCAACATCTTCCAGTAATGGGCTCGCAATCGCCGCTTCGGCCGCTTCGCGCGCGCGATTCTCACCGCTGCTCACACCCGTTCCCATCATTGCCATACCCATTTCCGACATCACGGTTCTAACGTCTGCAAAGTCGACGTTGATTAAACCTGGACGGGTAATTAAATCAGCAATGCCTTGCACCGCACCTAATAAAACATTATTGGCAGCTTTAAACGCGTTTAATAAAGTAATATTTTTGCCGAGCACACTAAGCAATTTATTATTGGGAATCGTGATTAATGAATCGACAAATTTACCCAACTCAGCAATACCTCGATCGGCCACATCCATCCGTTTGCGACCTTCAAAAGCAAAGGGTTTGGTCACAACCGCTACGGTTAGAATTCCCAACTCTCTAGCAATTTCAGCCACAATCGGTGCCGCACCCGTACCAGTACCGCCACCCATGCCGGCGGTTAGAAAAACCATATCAGTGCCATTTAATACTTCACGAATTCGGTCGCGATTTTCTTCGGCCGCTTGTCGGCCAATATCTGGGTTGGCGCCGGCGCCTAAACCTTTCGTGATTTCCTCACCCAACTGGATGAGAGTACGTGCACTCGAACGACTTAATGCTTGCGCATCGGTATTTGCGCAAACAAATTCAACACCTTCAATGTGTTCTGCCATCATGTGCTCAACAGCGTTACCGCCACCACCACCGATACCAATCACTTTGATTTGTGCGTTATGCGCTGTATTATCGCCTAACTCAAACATGAACCTTCTCCTTCAAATCGACCCTGATCAAAAACCCCGTAATTATTCAGTGAAACTGAATAAATTACAAATTTCCATTAAACCAATTTCGCATTCTTGACCATACTCCTGTGAAGCTACGATCAAAATGAAAAACTGGCACACTGGTTTGCATTTTATGGCCATGCAATAATAATCCAACACCTGTCGAAAAGGCGGGATTATCGCGCACATCCATCAAACCGCTAACATTTTGCGGCAAGCCAATCCGAACCGGCATCCGAAACATATCTTCTGCCAATTCAACTAAGCCTGCAGCACGTGAAGCGCCACCGGTTAATACTAAACCTGACGCAATTAAATCCTCAAAACCACTGCGACGCAATTCCGCCACCACCAAAGCAAATAATTCCTCGTAGCGTGCGTGCACTACTTGCGCCAAGGCTTTCTTCTGCACTTCTTTGGGTGGGCGCTTGGCAACACTTTCCACTTGAATGGTATCGGCACTATCGAAGTTTTGTGGTAATACCGAACCGTGTTCGATTTTAATTTTATCGGCATACTGGGTCGGGGTACGCAATGCCACCGCGATATCATTGGTGACATGATCGCCGGCAACCGGAATAACCGCTGTATGACGAATCGCACCATCGGTAAACACAGCAATATCTGTTGTGCCGCCGCCGATATCCACCAAACAAACACCTAGTTCTTTTTCGTCTTCAGTTAATACCGCATGACTTGAAGCCAATTGCTCAAGCACGATATCCCCGACATTTAAACCGCAACGACGCACACATTTTGAGATATTTTGTGCCGCACTCACCGCGCCAGTCACAATATGCACCTTAGCTTCCAGGCGCACACCCGACATGCCCACCGGTTCGCGCACACCTTCTTGGCTATCGACAATAAATTCTTGGGGCAATACATGGAGAATTTTTTGATCGGCAGGGATAGCAACCGCTTTGGCAGCATCAATAACCCGATCAACATCGTATTGATTAACTTCGCGATCACGGATTGCCACAATACCGTGCGAATTTAAACTGCGAATATGACTGCCAGCAATGCCAGTGTAAGCGGTATGAATTTCACAGCCCGCCATTAACTCAGCTTCTTCAACTGCGCGCTGAATAGATTGCACGGTGGCTTCAATATTTACCACCACTCCACGCTTTAATCCTCTGGATGGATGCGATCCAAAGCCGATTACTTCAACTTCATCCATCTCATTAACTTCGCCAACCAAGCTGGCGATTTTACTGGTCCCAATATCAAGGGCAACGATCAGATTTTTATCCGGTTTTTTGGCCATGCTCAGTAAAGGCTCCCTGTCTTACGCGCTCGAATATAAAATTATTTATATTGTGTTAAATCATTAGTATAAGCTAAAGATCTTAAGAACACTATCATAAAAACCATGAAATTCCACTAAAAAATGAACAAAATAGGCTGTAACCTATTTTTTTCATTAGGTTATATCCATAACTTAAATTATATTATTAAGTTATATGGTGGATTTTGTGGTATTATCAAAAATTAAAAATGCCGGGAAAATGAGTAATGCAATGAAGTTATTTAATGCGGAACCCCTTCATGAAAAGAATGCATAAAAATGAACTACAGATAACAGAACCACTGGTTCGTTCTTTACTTTGCGCACAATGTCCAGAGTGGGCAGAGCTCGAGATTGAACCGGTTCCTTCAAGTGGTACTGACCACGCTTTATTTCGAGTTGGAAAAAATTTAGTGGCGCGTTTACCAAGGATTGAGCGCGCGGTAAAAAATATTGATAAAGAGTATGAATGGGTTCCTGAAATTTCAAAGTTAATTAAAACATCCGTTTCCATCCCTATCTTTAAAGGTGAGAGGCAAATTGATTATCCCTATCAATGGCTTATTTTAAAATGGAACGAGGGTGTAAATCCTAATTTTGAAAAAGAAAACGAATATGCCGAGCTCGCTAAAGAATTAGCAAATTTTTTAAACCAATTACATGGCATTAATCTAAAGAACGGTCCTCAATCAAGACGCGGCATTCCATTAATAAATCAAAATATCAAGACACAAAAAGCAATTAATCAATTAACTCTTGAAATTAATGTTAAGAAAATCACTGCGTTATGGAAGCAATTATCCTGCCTACCATCATGGAACAAACCATCTGTTTGGGTTCACGGCGATTTTTTACCCGGCAATATTCTCGTGAAACAAAACAATTTAAACGCTGTCATTGATTTTTCTGATCTTGGAATAGGTGATCCGGCATGTGATTTAATAATTGCTTGGAGCTTATTTAACGAAAAATCAAGAAATATATTCAAAAACAACCTTAATTATATTGATGCAGACACCTGGCTGCGTGGTCAAGGCTGGGCATTATCCATTGCTTTAATTATGCTGCCTTATTATAAAAAAAGTAATCCTCAATTAGCTAAGCTAGCAAAACGTGTAATTAAATCTGTTTTATAATCCTAAAAACCTCAATCAAAGCTCCATTCCGATTACTTTACAAACTGCAGTATAAATACATGCTAATTTGGTATCTTTAAGTATAGTCAGTGGCTCATACAACAAACGTTTATTATCGATAGCGCGTATTTGATCAATTAGAAGATCTGAATCTTTCTTCTCTCACGCGTAAGCTGACTTGCTTAAGTCTTTTATTTCGTTCCTGCTTTTCTATTTCATGATTCATAAGTTTAATAGCCTTGCGTATATCATCAGTCTGAGATAAGTGCAAAACACACGCCTTAGCCCTCATCTCTTTTAGCAACTCATCATTTAAGCGAATAGAAATTAAAGATGTCATAACCATAACCTCACAACTGTATTATTGAATTACATATCGTAATACATTATGCATTATAAAATCGATATACATATTACTCTACTCCTAAAATAATTTTAAATATAAACAATTAGTTACAAACAACTTTCAAGAACAGCTGTTCCTGAAAGTTTTTATACAACAACCCTAGCCTGCTTTTTACTAATCGGATTAAAGCTGGTGATAATTGCCGGCACTGCAAAGCGTTGGTCAGTTTGGTAGATATGCCTTAACGTATTAAAATGTTTATCCGGCTGTAAAGTTAAATCAGCCACACGGTCTAATAATGACAATTGCTCAATATCATTTTTAATTTGCTGATCGTCAAACATCAACCCCCACACATCCCATAATTGCATTTCCATACTATTTAACGCCGCTAAGTCTTGCACTAATCGATCCCTGATATACCATAAGCCTTTATTCATTTTTACATTACCGCCACAAAATAAATTGGCTTTGCCAGGATCATCGCGCACCATCTGCCAAGCTAGGCCAGCTAATATTAATTTATCACTTGGCACATCAAAAAGATCAAAATCAACGTTTAATTGGCGACGCTTAATATGCATATCTGTGACTCGCGGATCAACCAAACACCATTTGTGTTTTTTATTGTTCCAGTATTCTAAAATCACTTCATCATGATAGTAATTTTTAAAATAAAAACTTGAAAAGGCAATCCGAGTGCGCGCTGGAACACCATGATATCGTAGTATCGCACAAAACAAAGTAGCATAATCTCGACAACTACCTACCATTCTAGCCGATAGATTACGTTCCATTGTTAATGGCAAGGTGCTTAAACCCATGAGCTTTTCAAGCATTTTACTGACATAACGTATTTCAATATCATATAAACGCCGCATTGGAATTTGATAATTAAAAATCTCAC
>JAHZKQ010000027.1 GCA_022600315.1 Gammaproteobacteria bacterium | reverse complement strand
GTGTTTTGTGGGTGCGTCTGATCGAGAATTATTGTATTAATTAATCAAGGTGTGTAAAAAATGGAAGGTCTAGTTGTGTTAATTTCAAGTCCAGTAAAAATTAATTTGATTATATTTTAGGATTAATTAGTCGCAATTAAATGCAACTTGAATTATAATTTTTGCCTGTCTCTGTAAAGATAGTATTTCTTGCGAGTGCAGGAATATAATTGGAAATGTTTCAATTTTTAATGAGGCATTAATCTTGTGTCTAAGCCACTTTTACATCGTAAAAATAATGGGTAGCTTACGCTTTTGAAAAAAGAGGTTTCCCGATGAGTGGAGCAGTAGCTGTAGTAAATTTAGGTAATTCTAATATTACATCTGTTATAAATGCCTTAAATCACCTTAATATTCAGCATGTCATTACACAAAACTCTAAAGAAATATTGAGTTGTGAGAAAATTTTATTGCCAGGTGTTGGTAGTTTTGGCTTTGGCGTAAAAGCACTACATGATTTAAATTTATTTACGTTGCTTCAGCGTGAGGTTATCGATAAGCATAAGCCTATTCTTGGTATTTGTTTAGGAATGCAGCTCTTGTTTAGCTCAAGTGATGAAACTAAGCAGGTTGACGGGTTAAATATATTGGATGGTCATGTATGTAGGTTGCCTATATCTGATGAATATAAAATACCAAGAATTGGTTGGGGAGAAAGTACAATTCTTCACGATTTTTTAGGGATAAAAAAAGATGAAAGTGTAGATTTTTACTATGTTCATAGCTTTTCTGTTAAACCTAACAATGATGATATTATTTCAATTAAGACAGGTAATATTGTTGCGGCTGTTCAAAAGCAGCACGTATTTGGCTGTCAGTTTCATCCTGAGAAAAGTTATAATACAGGATTGGAGATATTAAGAGAGTTTTCGTTGGTATGATGCTGGGGAGCCTTGCGTGAGAAAAAGATTAATTGCCTCTATTTTTTTGAAAAACGGATCAATAGTCAGAAGTGAAGACTTTTTGGTTCATCAGACTATTGGTAACCCTATTAGTCAGGCGAAGCGATATAGTGATTGGGCTGTGGATGAAATAATGTACATTGATATTTCAAGATCAAGTGAATTTACATTGAGAAGGCACGACCATAAAGACAGGTTTGTGAATAGCAAATATAGCTTATTATCAGAAATTGCCAAAAACATATTTGTTCCATTGGCCTACGGTGGTGGAGTAAGAACAATTGAAGATATTAGGCTAATACTGCAGGCTGGCGCTGATAAGGTTATATTGAATACCGGGATGTATAAGGACAGGAGCCTACTGGCCAATGCAGCTAAAATTTTTGGTTCTCAGGCACTGGTTGCTTGTGTTGATTATCGTGGCAACGACGTTTACTTTGATTTTGGAAATTACAAATCGAAATATGCTATTAGCAGCTGGTGTACTTTTCTTGAGGGTGAGGGGATTGGCGAAATAGTGCTTCAAGATATTTCACGAGATGGCAAGGCAACTGGTTACGATATGGAAACGATTGCAGAGATTGTGAGGCAGGTAGATGTACCGGTGATCGCTCTGGGAGGAGCGGGTGATTATTATGATTTTAATGAGTGTTTTGAAATACCAAACTTATCAGCAGCTGCTGCGGGCAATATATTTCACTTCAAAGAGCACAGCTACTATCATGCAAAGCGCTCCTTAGAGAGGGGGCAGGTTAATATTCGTAAAGAATACGGAGTTTTTTAATGGAGATAAGACATGAAGTTAGGTAAGGTAAAATATTGTAAAAAATGTGTTACTCCGTCTTCCTCAGCTGTACCAGTCGAGTTTAATTCAGACGGCGTGTGCACTGCATGTACTACGCATGGAGAAGGGGGCGCATTTGATTGGTCAGAGAGAGAGGGGCGATTAAAGAAGCTATTTAAACAGTATAAGAGTAAAAACAACTATGATTGTATCATTCCTGTTAGTGGCGGTAAGGATAGTTATTTTCAGATCCATATGGTAAAAAATGTATTTAAGATGAATCCATTACTTGTTACATATAATGGAAATAATTGGACTAAAACCGGGTATGAAAACTTACACAATATGCGTGAGGCATTTGGCTGTGATCATGTTTATTTTACGCCAAGTATTGATCTGTTAAAACGCATGAATCGTATTGGCTTTAAAATGACAGGTGATATGAACTGGCATGCACATTGTGGAATATTTACTTATCCATTCATAATAGCTGTAGAAAAACAAATACCTTTGGTTATTTACGGTGAGCATGGATTTATGGACCTTGGGGGTATGCACTCGTATTCCGATTATGTGGAATTTACTCAACGATACAGGCTCGAGCACTGCTTACGCGGTTACGATTGGCCCGATTTCTTGGGCCATAGAGGGGGAGATCATATTGATGAAAATGAGCTATTAGGATTTAAATTTCCATCTGATAAGATGATTCGAGAGATAGGTGTAAGAGGTATCTACATTTCTAATTATGTAAAATGGTCAGGTAATAATAATGCAAAAATTGCTAAGCAATATGGGTTTAAAGAAAATGACGAGCCTTTTGAGCGGACTTTTCGCAGAATATCTAATTTAGATGACATGCATGAAAACGGCATTCATGACTATATGAAGTATGTGAAATTTGGCTATGGTAGAGCTACTGATCACGTATGCAAGGATATCAGGGAGGGGAAAATGTCGCGTGAAGAAGGTATCGACATGGTTAGAAAAATGGATCATATTAAATCAAACGACCTATATCGTTGGTTAAATTATGTTGGCATGAGTGAAGAAGAGTTTGATGCTATCGCAGATAGTTTTAGAGACAAGAGTGTTTGGGAGCAAACCAAACAAGGGCAGTGGGTAAAAGATAATATATGGGATTAATTATGAGCGCACTTACAGAGTTTGATATTAGGCCTGAAAATTTACAAATTGGGCAAGAGGAAGCATTAGAGGCTGATATAGCTTATCTTAGGAAAAGAAAAAATAACTTTGTTGCATGTTCTTGCCCTGCATGTGGGGGGCACGGAGAGCAAGCATGGGAAAAGCAGCTTTTTACATATGATCGATGTGAAAATTGCCAAACTGTCTTTATGAATCCTAGGCCTTCAGAAGAGCTGCTTCATAGTTTTTATAATAGTTCAGAAAATTATTCATATTGGAATAAATATATTTTTCCAGCTTCCGAGGTGTCAAGGCGAGAAAGAATTTTCAAACCAAGAGTTGATCGTTTAGAAGCTATTATTGATGAGCTGGGGGTTAGTACTGGCGCCATATTGGAAATAGGGGCTGGTTTTGGTACATTTTGTGAGGAGGTGAAGTCTCGTGGTAAATTCGACCGAGTAGTCGCACTGGAAATGACTCCTGATCTCGCAGAAACATGCCGTGAGCGTGGCTTAGAGGTTATTGCTAGTCCAATAGAGAGTTGCGGTATTGAAGCTGAAGCATTTGACGTTATAGTATCTTTTGAGGTGCTTGAGCATATTTTTAATCCCCCCACTTTAGTTTCCTCGGCCAATAAACTGTTGAAAAGTGGAGGGGCATTGATCTTGTCTTGCCCCAATGCGGAGGGATTTGAGGTGCAAATGCTTGGTCCTGTATCAGACACAATCGATCATGAGCACTTAAATTATTTCAATCCCAAATCGATTGAAATGCTTTTAACCTCTCAGGGATTCCAGGTGCATGAAGTTATAACTCCAGGTCAGCTGGATGCAGATATTGTTAGAAACAAGGTGCTTGGCGGTCAGTTTAGCCTGACTTCAAACCCTTTTCTGGAGCATATTTTAATTGACCATTGGGATGAGTATGGACAGCAACTCCAGGATTTTTTAGCTGGTGCTGGACTGTCTTCTCATATGTGGGTAGTAGCATATAAACTATAGGAGTCAAATTAAGTGGCTGAGAGTGAATATTCAATGGATGCCTGGTTAAGTTGGGGCGAGATAAATACAATCACAGAGAGTAGAAAGCTTGTTTTTTTTGGTCGTGGCGAATGGATGGAAAAATCTATTCCTTACTTAGCGAAATCAGCTGAGTATGTGGTTGATAATAATAAATATGAGCAGGGACAGGAAGAATCAGGGCTTGAAATAAAAGGGCCGGAGTGTTTGAAAAATGCAAAAGGCCATGATGAGATATTTATTATAATCACCACTAGTGGCTTTATGGAGGTGGATCGACAGCTTCGTGGTTATGGGCTTCACCCCGGAACACATTATTGTGTTTCTCCATCGCTGAAAAATTTTCATGTTGTATCACGTATTAATGGACATCATCAGTTAGTGCATTTTACATGTTCAGATCAGCCGGATAAAAGTAACCCTGAGAAAGGCGGTGGACTGTATAGCTACGATATTGCAACTAGACAAAAAAAGAAACTTATAAGTGGACTTTGCCATGGATTGGTGCAATGTGATGATAAAGTTTTCTTAGTGGATGATATCGTTGGGATTAGAGTGATGAATCGTGATTTAGAAACAATAAAAATTCTCGACCTGCCTCCGAAATCGCGACCACATGGGATTGCATATTGTGCAAAACGCAACATAATTTTTGTAAATTTTAGTGGGCGCGATGCAGTTGGAATGTACAACGTTGAGTCAGAAAAATTCTTAGGGGAAATATCTATCTCAGATAAATTTAAGAAGTCTGGACTTGCACAGCATCATATAAATGATTGCTGCGTGTATGGTGATTATTTGTACGTGAGTATGTTCTCGTTCTCAGGTAATTGGAAAATAGGCGTTTATGATGGCGGTATTTTGCAGTTTGACTTAAACACTCAGCTTTGTCTAGGTCCTGCTGTCACTGACCTGTGGATGCCGCATACTCCTGTTGTCATTAATGGCATGCTGCATTACTGCGATTCTATGCGAGGGATAGTTTCTAATTCAACATGGCGAAAAATGGCGCAATTTAATGGGTTTGTCCGAGGCATTGCATGCGATAGTACATTTTTATACATAGGGCAAAGTACTCATCGATATATTGATCGCAGGGAGGGTACAACAAGCAACATTTCTCTCGATACTGGTATTTTTTTGGTCGAGCCTCGCCAGCACATCACAAAATTTTATTCTACTCCTGAGCTTAGCGACATTAATAGTGTGGCTATAATTAATTGATTCGGCTTGCCAAAAAATTTAAACAAGGCAGTGGCTGAGCAGTGATTTAGTAGCAATATTAGTGCGCCTATTTAATTAATCCATACAATTGTTGTGATACTTATAAAGTTGCTCAGCCATTTCCCAGTCTTGTATTGTGTCTATATCTTGAACGAGTAAGTGCGGTAAAACCATAGGGATAGACTTTTCGCTATACAGCTGGCTTTTTGTTATAAATGCATCTCTTGTCCCCCAATAAAATTGCCCGGCATCATGATAGGCATTGGGTATATCTTGTGATCTTTTTGCATACATATCTGGCCAAAACATTTTGCAATGCCCTCCTTCTAAAATCTTAAACGACCTAAATATAGGATATCTAAATTCGGCTGCTGAAAATACGAAATCAGCATTATAAGTAGTTAGCATCTGCCTAGCTTGCGTTAAATGGGTTGCCTGAATGAGTGGTGCGGTAGGGTATATGCAGCACGCATCTGTAGCGCTTTTGTTATAAATTTTCTCGACCTGTTTTATAGCGTGGCATATTACCGGGAGAGTTCCGGTGTGATCATCTGATAAATTGCTTGGTCTTAAAAAGGGCGTTTTTGCACCATAGCAAGAGGCAATTTCTGCAATTTCTTCATCATCTGTTGATACGATAATTTCATCAAATAAATTTGTTTTTGCTGCCGCCTTAATGCTGTACGAAATGATTGGTGCGCCTAGAAATTCTTTTATATTCTTACGATGAATTCGTTTGCTCCCCCCTCTTGCAGGAATAATTGCTACTATCATTTAATAGTCCTCTTTAATGCTTATGTAATGTGTTGTGCTGGTTTTCAAGAAACTCGGGTTACATTGGAAATAATTTTTTCCATGCAGTAATTGTGTCACATAATTATCTTTCATTATTTTAGTGGATATAAATATCTAACAAGTCGGTACTAACACCGGCTAGATAGGTGATTTGTAATTTATATGAGTATTCCTCTGCTGTCTATTGTAAAAGACGAATTATAATGCTGTTTGGCCTACAGTCGTGATTGAGCACTTTAGGGAAGGTGTTGATTAAATGCGATGGAAGTGGTTAACCGGGAGCTATATATGTTTGCGCAAACGTTGTCTTCTAACATTAATTTGTAAGTATTTTGGAAAAGATCGGCTGCATGGGGCCAGCATAATAGCTTTTTAAAAATAAATAACTTTCTCTCCAGTGAGTCTGTATGTTTGATAAATGACGAGCTCAATGATTATTTTAAAACCAACGATAAATTTCTCTAAGGGTTATATTAATACTAGCCGGGGAACTAAAGCCATTCGTTTTCCATTTATTTATATTAAATCTATTAATTGGATGGAGGTTGCAATTGACGCTCACAAAGCTATCGGGCGTTCGGGCCTGGCAAAAGTCCCATTGCATTTAACTGACGTTCAAATACTTTGTAATAAAGATAAAAAGGAAGTGACTTGGCATGCTGATTATTCAGCGAACGGTATATTGGCACTTATTCACTTAAAGGGCGGAAACATTAAATCCGGATGTGCTCAATATATGGCAGGGTTGCATTTGACGAAGCATGATAAGAGGAGGCATCATTTAACAAAGAGGGAAGTTAAAAATATGCACAATGCATTAAATGTGCTGCCGGGCTCTCCTGGAGGTATGAAATTGTATCATATCAATAGTTTTCACTCGAGAAAATGCTATGTAGATGAACAGCGGCATTGGACCTTATGTTTTTGCCAAAATCAAATACACAAGAGGGCAGTTTTTATTATTTATGGGGTGCTCATGCTGCCGCTACATACGCGCTTGAACGCGACATTTTTAGTATGCTATGATCCGGCTGGGATTTATATTATTTATGGAGGAGGAGCTACATATGAGTTTATCTAGATTTTTATACCTTCTTACACCGCCTGTATTTGGAAAAATCAAGATTAGGCTGCTTGATAAATTTAAAAAAAGCTCCAGTGCTTTTCCTGTT
>JAHZKQ010000244.1 GCA_022600315.1 Gammaproteobacteria bacterium | reverse complement strand
TATGATAAGCCAGTAATTGCAGCGGGATAGTAAAGATAATCGGTGCCAGATGGTCATTAATATTAGGGACTTTAATAATATTTAGATTATTTGTTTTTGGCCATTGAATGCTCGCATCACTAAAGATGTAGAGTTGACCGCCGCGGGCTTGCACTTCTTGGATATTAGACTGTAATTTATCGAGTAAGTGATTATTCGGGACGATTACGATTACCGGCATGTGTTCATCAACTAAAGCCAATGGGCCATGTTTTAATTCGCCGGCCGGATAGGCTTCGGCGTGCAGATAAGAAATTTCTTTTAGTTTTAAGGCGCCTTCTAAGGCAATCGGATAATAACGGCCACGACCTAAAAATAAAGCGTGTTGTTTATCAACCAACTGTTGTGAGAGCTGTCTGATTTGGTTGTCGAGCTCTAAAGTAATTTGTGCAGTATTGGGGAGGTATTTAAGTTGCTCACCAATCATGGCAACCACTTCTGGTGCAGATGAGTTATATTTAGCTAGTGTTAACGTTAATAACAGTAGAGTGGTCAATTGTGCAGTAAAGGTTTTGGTAGCGGCAACGCCAATTTCAATTCCTGCATTGGTTAATAAAACCAAATCGGCTTCGCGGGCCAATGAACTTTCAGGCGCATTGCAAATTGCTAAACTGCCCAAATAATTTTGTTGCTTGCTTAGGCGCAAAGCCGCTAGCGTATCGGCAGTTTCACCGGACTGAGATAAGGCGATAATTAAAGTATTTTCACTGACCACACAGTCTCGGTAGCGATATTCACTGGCGATTTCAACTTCACACGGAATTTTAGTGATTGATTCAATCCAATCGCGACCCACCAAGCCTGCATTATAGCTGGTGCCACAGGCAATGATGCGAATGCGTTTGACTTGCTTTAATAGTTCGCTAGGCGTATCGCCAAGTAATTGTGGGCTTAAATCTCCTTGCTGTAAATATTGTTCTAGCGTTTCAGTTAAAACTTGCGGCTGTTCAAAAATTTCTTTTTGCATAAAGTGACGATACTGATCTTTGCTAACACTCTCTGCGGCTAATTTTGATTGATGGGTTTGGCGCGTTATTACTTCACCGGCAGCATTTTCAATATAAATTTCTTGCGTGGTAAGTTTAGCAATATCACCTTCTTCTAGATAAATAAATTCTTGGGTAACTGGCAATAAGGCTAACTGATCTGAACCAATAAAATTTTCCTCGATGCCAACGCCAATCACTAGTGGACTACCGCGACGCACGGCATAAAGCTCTTGCGGGTGACCGCTGGCAATAATGCCAAGTGCAAAGGCGCCGGTTAATTCACGGCTGACATTACGAATTGCCGTTAATAAATTATTTTCTTGTTGTAAATGATAATGAATTAAATGCGCAATCACTTCAGTGTCAGTGTCGGATTTGAAATTATAGTTTTGTTGAATCAGTTTTTGTTTAAGCTCAGCGTGATTTTCAATAATGCCGTTATGTACGACAGCAATTTGATTTTCCGAAGTGTGTGGGTGTGCATTGATTTCGGAAGGTTCACCGTGGGTGGCCCAACGAGTGTGTGCAATACCAAGCCGACCTTTTAGCGGATTTGCAGTTAATGCAGCCGATAACTTTGCAACTTTACCCACTGCGCGTAGGCGCTGCATTTGCTGCTGCTGGTTTAATACTGCCATGCCGGCCGAATCGTAACCACGATATTCTAGGCGCTGTAAGCCTGCTAACAGAATTTTTGCCACATCGCGTTTAGCAATCGCGCCGACAATTCCACACATTTCCTTGTCCTTGTTGAATGAAAGGCTAGGATAATAGCCGATTTGATGGGGTTAGGCTAGGTTCAAGCTCGAGGACTGGCGGGAATTGGCTAATGAGGTTATTATGGCGCCTTCAGTTTACCAGCTTCAAAGGTGTACAAATGCCATCTCGACGTGAACTTGCTAATGCCATTCGAGTGCTTGCCATGGATGCCGTCCAGCGTGCAAATTGTGGACATCCCGGCATGCCCATGGGAATGGCTGATATTGCCGAAGTCTTATGGAATGACTATTTAAAGTTTAATCCAGCCGATCCAAGCTGGAGTGATCGGGATCGTTTTATCTTATCCAATGGTCATGGATCAATGTTGCAATATGCTTTGTTGCACTTAAGCGGTTTTGATTTAAGCATCGAGGAATTAAAAAACTTTCGCCAATTGCATTCCAAAACCCCAGGCCATCCAGAGTATCGAGAAGTGCCAGGCGTTGAAGCCACCACCGGGCCATTGGGCCAAGGTTTAGCAAATGGTGTGGGGATGGCGTTGGCAGAGCGCATGCTAGCGCAACAATTTAATCGGCCGAATTTTAATCTTGTTGATCATTACACTTATGTATTTTGTGGTGACGGTTGTTTAATGGAGGGTATTTCTCATGAAGCTTGTTCATTAGCCGGTACTTGGGGTTTGGCGAAATTAATTGTGGGTTACGACGATAATGGTATTTCCATCGATGGCAAAGTTGAAGCTTGGTTTAATGAGGATACGGCCAAACGTTTTGAAGCTTACAATTGGCAGGTGATTCGTGATGTTGATGGTCACGATACCGGTGCAATTACTGCAGCGTTTAATGCCGCTAAAGCTGAAACGAATAAACCTACCTTAATTATTTTTAAAACCCATATTGGTTACGGTTCGCCAAATAAAGTTGGTACCGCTGGTGTGCATGGCGCGGCGCTAGGCGATGAAGAAATTGCTTTAACTCGCAAGCAATTAAATTGGAATCATTCACCATTTGAAATCCCCAAGGATATTTATCAAACTTATGATGCCAAGGCGCGTGGCCAGCAACATCAATCAGAGTGGAATACATTATTTGCTAAATACGAAACCGAGTTTCCAGAACTAGCCGCCGAATTTTTACGGCGTCAAGGCGGATTTTTACCGGAAGATTTTGCTCAGCAAAGTGAAGCTTTTATTCAAAGCACAATCACTTCTCAAGAAAAAATCGCCACGCGTAAAGCTTCGCAACAATGCTTGCAAGCCTATGGACCGTTATTGCCAGAATTAGTTGGCGGTTCGGCTGATTTAACCGGTTCCAACAATACTAATTGGGATGGCAGCGAGGCAATTGGCAAAAATCATTTTAATGGTAATTATATTTATTATGGTGTACGTGAATTTGGCATGGCGGCGATTGCTAATGGCTTGGCCTTGCATGGTGCCTTTATTCCTTATTTTGGGACTTTTTTAGTCTTTAGTGATTATGCGTGTAACGCAGTGCGTTTAAGTGCATTAATGCAAATTAAAACCATTGCGGTATTTACGCATGATTCCATAGCGCTTGGCGAAGATGGTCCAACCCATCAGCCGGTTGAGCAGATTAACTCGTTGCGTGATATTCCGGGCCTTGATGTTTGGCGTCCAGCGAATTTAACCGAAGCGGCAGTGGCGTGGCAGCAGGCAGTTAAGCATGCTGGGCCGAGTGCCTTAATTGCTACCCGCCAAGGTTTGGCACCCATAAAAATTCATGCTGCCGACTTAATAAAACGTGGCGGCTATATTATTTATGAGCCCGATACAAATCCGGTAGCGTTATTGATTGCAACCGGCTCTGAAGTATCATTAGCACTGCAAACGGCAGAGCTTTTAAAAGCTGAGAATATTGCGGTGCGTGTGGTGTCGATGCCATGCGCTGAAGAATTTTTACGCCAAGATAAAAGCTACCAAGAGAAAGTATTAGCTCCGCAATTAAAAATCCGGCTGGCCATTGAAATGGGCAGTACATCATTTTGGTATCGATTTGTCGGTGATCAAGGCGCTGTATTTGGGGTCGATCGGTTTGGTATATCGGCGCCATTGAAAGATTTATTGGCTGAATTTGGGTTTACCGCAGAAAATATGGCGGCACAACTTAAAAAATTATTAAAGTAAAAGGAGATTAGCATGACAATTAAAATCGCAATTAATGGCTTTGGCCGTATTGGACGTAATGTGGCGCGGGCTTTATTTGAAGCAGGCCGTAATGATGTAATTAAGTTAGTGGCAATTAATGATTTAGGCAGTATCGATACTAATGCACATTTATTAAAATATGATAGTGTGCATGGCCGCTTTTCTGGTGAAGTGGCAGTAAAAGGCGATAATCTAGTGGTTAATGGTGATGTCATAAAAGTTTGTGCAGAGCGCGATCCTACTAAATTGCCATGGAGTGAACTTGAGGTTGATATCGTGCTGGAATGCACCGGTTTATTTGCTAAAGCCGATAAAGCCAGCATGCACTTAACTGCGGGGGCGAAAAAAGTTTTAATTTCAGCACCGGCCGGTAGCGATGTTAAAACAATTGTGTTTGGGGTTAACGATAAAACTTTGTCAGCCAGTGATACCATTGTTTCCAATGCCTCTTGTACCACAAATTGTTTGGCGCCGGT
>JAHZKQ010000243.1 GCA_022600315.1 Gammaproteobacteria bacterium | reverse complement strand
TTGGGTGTTTTTTTTAGAAACTAATTCCAAAAATCCCAGAAAAGTTTCTTGGGGCTCTAACTCAAACATCTTACTAAATATTTTAAATGACATATGACTCATGCCCGGCCAGTCTTTTATCTTTAAAAAACAGGGTGTCGCGCCTAAAGTAACAAGTTGCGTAACTTGCGCAGGCTTAAAACATGCTAACGCCATAGCAATTAAACCACCCAAGGACCAACCTAAATAAATCGCCGGTTCCGGTAATAGCTTAATTAAATGTGCCAACACAGTTTCCATATCAGTAAAATCAAATTCTTCTGCATTCCATAAATCAACCGTAATAACGCGATAATACTGCGCTAATTCATTCACTAACTCACTAAAAATACTCACCGGCATCGCCCAGCCTGGCAGCAATACTAAATTCTTGCCTTGACCTTTACTACTCAGATAAGGATTCATAAGCCTCCCGCAAAGTTGTTAGTAGTGCATCAATCTGTTTAGGTTGATGCTCACAGCTTAAGGTAACTCGTAAACACGTTTGCTGGCTAGGTACCGTTGGCGGACGCATTACGCGTAATAAAAATCCACGCTGTTTTAAATAGTCTGCCAATTGCATCGCCAACTCAGAGTCTGGCACCAAAATGGTTTGAATCGGAGTCACTGAATCCGATAGATTTAACCCCAGTTGCAAAGCCTGAGTTCGAAAATACTCAATAACTTTCCTTAATTGCACGCGACGCCAAGCCTCAGTTTTCACTAGATTAAGACTGGCTAAAATCGCTGCCGCTATTGCCGGTGGCATTGCGGTGTGATAAATATAGCTGCGCGCAAACTGTAATAAAGATTCAATTAACTCATAACTGCCTGCAACAACAGCACCAGCCACACCAAAAGCTTTGCCTAATGGACAAACCAAAATCGGTACGGCTTTTGCATCTAACTCATAATGTTCACAGATACCACCACCATTTTCACCTAACACACCAATACCATGCGCATCATCCAGCATTAACAACGCATTATTGCGCAAGGCTAAATTCGCCAATTCATCGGCATTGGCAATATCCCCTTGCATGCTAAATACCGCGTCACTGACAATCAGTTTTTTATCCGCCTTATAATCTCTAAGGCGCCTTTTTAAATGTGCGCTATCTAAGTGTCGATAACGATAGTGCTGCGCGTCACTTAAACGAATGCCATCTAAAATTGAAGCATGGCAATATTTATCAGAAAATACCGCATCATCCTTTGTGAGCAATGCATCAAGCACACCTAAGTTTGCCATATAGCCATTAGAAAATAATATTGCCCGCTCACGCTTTAAAAATTTAGCAAACGCTGTTTCGACTTCGCTATGAATTTCACTGTGGCCGCTCACCATATGCGAGGCACCACTACCCACCCCATAATGATCAGCACCTTGCTTTAGAGCCTGAATTAAATCTGGATGATTGGCAAGATTTAAATAATCGTTACTGCAAAAATTAACACACGCCTTTTGCTCGCAAACTGTCTTTACCCCTTGCGCGGCATTTAATGGCCAACGTGAACGATAAAGTCCTGCTTGATGATAGTTATCCAGTCGCTGTTTTAGTGCCTCTTTCCACATGCTTAGCTTCACTATTGGCTTTGGCTTGAATGCCTAGTTTTTTAAATAAATCCATATCAAGATTGGCTTCGGGGTTTGCTGTCGTCAATAATTTCTCCCCGTAAAAAATCGAGTTTGCGCCCGCAAAAAAGCATAACGCCTGCATCTCTTCATTCATGCTTAAACGCCCAGCCGATAATCGCAACATGGATTTAGGCAGCATAATACGTGCCACCGCAATCGTACGCACAAACTCAAAATTATCAATTGGTGCTTTATCGCCAAGTGGCGTGCCTTTAACTGGAACCAGACGGTTAATGGGCACACTTTGCGGGTGCTGCGGTAAATTCGCCAACTGCTTTAATAAGCTCATACGATCTTGGCGAGTTTCACCTAACCCTAAAATCCCGCCGCAACAGACTTTAATATTTGCTTCACGCAAATATTCTAAAGTTTGCAGACGATCTTCATAGGTTCTCGTCGTCGCGACTTTTTTATAATATTCCGGTGAAGTATCCAGATTATGATTATAATAATCCAATCCCGCATTTTTTAACTGTCGAGCTTGCACTTCATCAAGCATGCCGGCCGAGACACAAGACTCTAAACCCAATTCTTTTATCGATTTAATCATCTCAATTAAAGTCGGCATATCTTTTGCTGGCGGACTACGCCAAGCCGCTGCCATACAAAACCGTGTTGCACCATTGGCTTTAGCTTGCCTGGCTTTTTCGGTAACTTCTTGCACTGATAATAATTTTTGCCGCTCGATGCCAGTTTTATTATGTCCGCTTTGCGAACAATAACCACAATCTTCCGGGCAAGTGCCAGTTTTAACACTCAACAAAGTACACATCTGCACTTGATTCGGCTCAAAATATTGCCGATGCACAGTTTGCGCTTGAAATAATAACTCCAATAACGGTAACTCATAAAGCTTGGTAACTTCAGCCTCGGTCCAATTGTGGCGTATTTGTGACATCGATAAACATCCTATTGATTTAGCAACCATCAAATGATAGATTTTCCTCTGCGCTTGTCAACTTAAATTTTACCAGAAGGTTTACATCATGAAGGAACTGATTGATCAAGATTTAGCTCATGTCTGGCACCG
>JAHZKQ010000242.1 GCA_022600315.1 Gammaproteobacteria bacterium | reverse complement strand
TTGCTTCCAGCGTATTCTGCCATTATTTATTTCTTTAGCTGCAGATATTTCCCGGTTACAGTTGGGCGCAAAGCTTGAGTATCTGCAGCATCACGATTGCGTGGCGCAGTTAGAGGCGTTGTCTGCAGTATTATCAATCTCTGGGTTGCAAAACTTTATGTTAGAGCTAAATGCAAGTTATAAATTATTAACCAGCAGCATGAATCCAAATTTACAATTACAGATTGAACGTCTATGTTTAGGTTGGCAGCAAATAGGAGAGTAAAATGATTATTGATTCGCATTGTCATTTGCAAATGTTAGATCAAGAAAAGCTTGGCGATTTAAGTACTATTCTAAAAGCGGCTAAACAAGCAGACGTTGAGCATATCCTTTGTGTTGGGGTGGATTTAACGCACGCCCATCAAGCGGTTGAGATTGCCGAACAATATCCGCATGTATCAGCCAGTATTGGTTTGCATCCAAGTGAAAAACTAGCAAATGAACCTGACGAAGCAGCCTATCTTGAATTAGCCAAGCATCCCAAAGTGATTGCAATTGGCGAAACTGGATTAGATTATCATTACAATGATTCGGGTTTGGAAAATATGCGCGAACGATTCCGTCGCCAAATTCGAGTTGCAAAACAAGTAAAAAAACCCTTAATTATTCACAGCCGCGATGCCAGAGAGGACACTATTAAAATTTTACAGGAAGAAAGTGCCAGCGAAGTAAAAGGCGTAATGCACTGCTTTACTGAATCCTGGGAGATGGCAGAACAAGCAATGGCATTAGGATTTTATGTTTCTTTTTCGGGTATCGTCACCTTTAAAAATGCTAAAAATGTTCAAGAAGTTGCAAAAAAAGTGCCGTTAGAACGCATGCTAATCGAAACCGATGCCCCATATTTAACTCCCGACCCTTATCGCGGCAAACCCAACGGCCCGCAATATGTGCGTTTAGTTGCTGAAAAAATCGCAGAACTTAAAAACTGTGATTATGCTGAAGTGGCTAAGCACACCACACAGAATTTTTATAATTTATTTAACCTGCAAACAACCGAATAATATCTGCCCTGCGTCGACAGTCCAATTTGTTTTTTAGGCTGTTGACGTGTTTTTCAACTGTGCGTGGAGAAATATGTAATAGCTCGCCAATTTCTCGGTCAGTGCAGCATTGCATGACAAAATACAAGACTTCTTTTTCACGAGCGGTGATTATATTTTGCAGATTGATATTTACATTAGGACTATTAAAGGCTGGCAGAAAATCGCTACTGTTATTGCTCAGCTTGAAATTATCTATATGGTTATTTAAATTAATAAAGTAAGCGTGGTTTTTTTTAAGATAAGGCATGCAGTTTAAAGTAATCATATCAGAGAATTGATTCAGTTTGTGAATATTGCTAACGAATTTATTGATGATGCGCCTATCTTTAATGTCAGTCGCAAAATCAAAGGTTTCATAATAATCCACCCCGCTGCGTTGTAAGCATATGCCATTAAACATATTAGATTTAACTTGACGGTTATAGACTTGCATTTGTTCTGCACTATTATGATTAAGTATAGTCCCCCAAATGTTTATTGGATCTAATGCGCTATCAATGCTGTGTACACAAGGGTCTTTGATAAAGTGCCCGTCTAAATAATAGGACTCATAATGTTTGGGGTTGCTGCAAAGAGTGTAGGTTAAACCATTTTGATGTATTCTGGTCCAGGAAAAGGCGGTGAGTGATAAGCTGGTAAACAATCTATCGCATAATTTTCTGACTTTATTCGCATAATACTCGGGGCCATGACTTAGCATAATTTGCAGATCATTGCTCATATTCACCCCGTCTCAAATAACAAGAGATAGGGTAAAAGCTACTACGCTCTAGTGAAAATAGCAACGGTAAAAATTCCCTATTATTAAGAAGGAATTTCTTATTTTTCAGAATATGTTTGACTTACAAATCACAAACCGCTTTCACTAACACTGTCGAGACTTCATAAGGATTGGCATTAGCGCCAGGCCGACGATCTTCAAAATAGCCATAACCTTTAGTTTCAACAGCGCGCGGAATGCGAATCGATGCGCCGCGGTCACTAACGCCATAACTAAAACTGGTGATGGATGCCGTTTCATGTTGACCAGTTAGCCGCTCTTCTAAAGAATGACCGTAGACTTTAATATGTTCGTTATGCTGCTTTTCTAATGCATTAATAGCCGCTTTAATAGCATTCATACCCTTTTTAGGATCACGGGTGTTTTTGGTGGAAAAATTTGTGTGCTTACCGGCACCGTTCCAATCGCCTTTTACGGGTTTTGGGTGCAAGGTTGCTGAAATACCGTAGTTTTCACCAACGCGATAAAGTAACCAACGTGCTAACCATAAATGATCGCTTACTGCGATGGGATCAGCAGATTCCCCCTCTGCTCCACGGTAACCAATTTGAAATTCCCACTGGCCTGGCATAACCTCAGCATTGGTGCCAAAAATCATAATGCCGGCATCGATACAGGCTTTGGTGTGTTCTTCCACCAAGGCTCGGCCAAATACCTCGTTGGCTCCAATACCACAATAAAATGGACCTTGCGGGGCAGGGTAACCGCGTTCTGGCCAACCCAGCGGAGTAGATCCTTTAAATAAAGTATATTCTTGCTCGAAACCAATCCAGGGCTCGTGTGCTTTGCCACCTTGCTCCATTAATTTACGCAGTTCTGCACGTTTATTGGTTTCATGTGGCGTGCCATCAGAATTAAAAACCTCGCAAAGGACTAAGTAGTTAGGTTCGCCAAGCAATGGATCTTTAACAAAGCAAATTGGCTCAAGAATTAGATCAGAATCATGGCCATCGGCTTGATAGGTGGATGAGCCATCAAAGCCCCACTCAGGAAAATCTTTGAGCTTAATTTCTGCGTTGGGGTGTTTGAAAACTCGAACCTTGCAACGTAATGTTTGGGTGGGCTTGGTACCATCGATCCAGATATAAGTGGCTTGCGAGAACATAATTTAACTCACTTTAGTTTGCTTAGAAACTGAAATCATACCGTAAATAATGGTCGTTACCAAGGTTTAGCGATTTTTAGTGCAAGCCAGTTGCTTAATCCATGGGCTGGCGATTAGCACTAGAGTGCCGCAAGCAAGTACGGCAATGGATTGTTCACTAAAGGCATGTTGATAAATCATTTTAATTGAATGCAAGTTATGTAGTGTCTGGGGGATAATCGCCATATCAGCCAGCTTGGCAGATAGCCAGCCACCAAAACCAATGGTCATAAACCAAACGCCCATTAGAAATCCAACCAATTTAGGAGGTGCCAACTCGGTGACCATGGCAAGGCCAATAGGCGATAGCAATAATTCGCCGCCAGCAAGCAATAAATAAAACAATAGCAACCATGACCAGCTTACTTGGTGATGATAACTTGTATAGTGAATGCCAAGCGCTAATACGGCAATACTTAGTCCCGCGGCAACTAAGGCAAAACCAAACTTTGTGCTAATTCCGGATGTTTTTTGATGGCCGAGTCGTTTCCATAATAAAGCCAATGGTGCGCCAAGCAGGATAACAAAAAAGCCTTGCAGAAAAGCAAAAAATGATGGTGGTATATGAATGCCGAGAATTACTCGATCAACACCGCGGTCGATAAACAAGCTCACGCTAGAAAAAATTTCGAAATATATTCCCCAAAAAATAGTTGATACAATAAATAAAATAATTAAAGCATACATGTTTTTCCGATATTTTTTTTCAATTCGCTCTGCAATCCAAACCAATATCGCAAAGGTTAATATCACGCTGCTCAGTAGAATAAGACTGCCGGTATATTGTGTATTAAGGATAAAGTAGCTTACGATGATAATAGTGGCAATACTGATTGCACTGATTATTGTCTT
>JAHZKQ010000241.1 GCA_022600315.1 Gammaproteobacteria bacterium | reverse complement strand
TGCGTGGTAAAGGTTGGCGAACCAAATTTATTTTCCCTTTTCGCCTAATAAAATCAGTTTGGCAAGCGTTGAAAATATTGCGCCGATTTAGACCAGATGTGGTTTTAGCAATGGGTGGTTTTGTGAGTGGCCCGGCAGGCATTGCTGCTAAATTATTACGAATTCCCTTGGTAGTTCATGAACAGAACTCTGTGGCTGGTTTAACGAATCGGTTGTTGGCGCGTTTGGCGCATAAAACCTTGCAAGCTTTTCCTGACAGTTTTGCTAAGAAAATTAAGGCTGAAACGGTTGCTAATCCAACGCGCATAAAACTGCATTTAAGTGATCCAGCGCAGCGTTTACAGGCTCACACTGGCGCATTGCGAATTTTAGTGTTAGGTGGCAGTCAAGGGGCGCAAGCTTTAAATAATGCAGTGCGGGCATTGTGTTATGAATTTACTAACGAGTTAAATGCTGATTTTTGGCTGCAGACGGGTGCTAAAAATTACGCGCAAGCAAAAATCGAATTTTCTGGATTGGCTTCACGAATTAAATTATCAGCATTTATTGAAGATATGGCAGAGGCTTATGCTTGGGCTGATGTGGTAATTTGTCGGTCTGGCGCTTTAACTATTGCTGAAATTACGGCAGCAGGAATCGCTAGTATATTAGTGCCTTTTCCTTATGCGGTCGATAATCATCAATATTATAACGCACGACACTTGGTGGATGCTGATGCGGCGATATTAATCCCACAAGCACAGTTAACGCCAAAGGTATTGGCGGACATATTAATGGATCTTGAGCAAAATCATCATCGTTTAATTGAGATGGCGGTTAATGCTAAACGTTTAGCAAAGCCCAACTCAACAGAGTTAGTTATAGCAGCCTGTAGAGCTTGTTGTGAAGGAAGTGCTGACCAAGCTAGCACCGGGCAAAGTATTTTATCGAGTTCTGCGATTAAGAAAATTCACTTATTAGGTATTGGTGGTATTGGGGTAAGTGGTCTGGCTGAAATATTATTAATGAAGGGCTATCAAGTTTCTGGTACTGATATGCAATCCAGTTTAATTACTCAGCGCTTGGAAAAGCTAGGGGCAACCATCTATCACGTGCATGATGCGAAGCATGTAGCAAACATTGATGCAGCAGTATATTCCAGCGCAATTGATCACGATAATGTTGAGCTTTATGAGATTAAAAAACTAAATATTCCTTGTCTGCAACGTGGCGAGTTATTGGCAGAATTAATGCATGGTTTTCAAAACAGTGTTGCAGTGAGTGGTACCCACGGTAAAACTACTACCACCGGTTTATTAGCGCATATACTGCCTGCTGCCGATAAAGATTGTACGTATGTTATGGGTGGCATTTTACAGGGCAACGATTCCACTGTGGGAGCGGCTACGAGTGATATTTTTGTGGCTGAGGCGGATGAAAGTGATGCCTCATTTTTATATTTAAAACCCCGTTATGCGATTATTACTAATATTGATGCTGATCATATGGCAACTTATCAGCATGATGAATCGCAGCTGCAAGATGCATTTATTAAATTTTTAAATCAATTGCCAGTTGATGGTGCAGCTATTCTTTGTATAGATGATCCTGGTATTAAAACCATTTTGCCAAAGCTTAAGTGTCACACGCTGACTTATGGCTTTGATGCAGCAGCTGAGTTTAGAATCAGTGAATTTTCTCAGCAAGGTTTAATTAGTCAGTTTACCTTAAATTTTAAAACCCAAAAATTGACACTAAAATTAAATTTGCCTGGGGCGCATAACGTAAGTAATGCGGTGGCGGCATTGGCTTTGGTCCAACTTATAAAAGGCAATGTTGATCAAGCAGCGACAGTTTTAGCTAAATTTCCAGGTGTTGGACGGCGGTTTAGTTATCATGGTCAATTAGCTTTAGGCGATGGTGAAGCCATGTTATTTGATGATTATGGCCATCATCCACGAGAAATTCTAGCTACTTTTACAGCGGCGCGCGAAGCTTGGCCAACGCGACGGGTGGTATTAGTTTTTCAGCCGCATCGTTATAGTCGTACTCGGGATTTAATGCCGGAATTTATTAATGTTCTAAGTGAGGTTTCATCACTGGTATTGTTGGATGTTTATAGTGCAGGTGAAACGCCCATTGAAAATGCAAGCGGTCAAGCTTTATATCAGGCGCTTTGTCGGCAAAGTGCACATAAACCCACCTTTATTTCGAGTCTTGAAGTTTTAAAAACTGAATTACCACGATTATTGCGGGCTGATGATATCGTCATTTTTCAGGGTGCGGGCAGCATTGGTCCATTTGCGAAAACTTTTTTAGCTGAATTTAAGGGTTTATAATGGCGCAGCGAAAACCAGCTTCAAATCGATTACGTTTGCTAATGGTTATTTTAGTATTATTAAGTTTAGCCATTCTAATCACAGCTGGGTATTTTTTATTGCAGCCAAGCACTTTGCCCTATCGGCAAGTCACTGTGATTGCTGATGCCGATCATGTTACGGTAGATAAGTTGCAACAGATCATTAAAGCGAATCTACAAGGCGGCTTTTTTTCTTTAAAAGTTGCCAAACTTAAACAAGCTTTATCGCGCTTAGCATGGATTAAAGCCATTAGTTTGCAGCGGGTTTGGCCAAGCACTTTGGTGATTGTGATTGATGAACAATATTCAGCAGCGCGTTGGAATAATCAGGCATTACTCAATCAAAATGCGCAGTTATTTTATCCAGAGGCTAACAGCATTCCTAAAAATCTTCCCGAATTATTCGGCCCTAAACAATCAGCAGCCGATGTTTTAAATTACTATAAAATTTTTAGCAATGAATTAATGCCATTAAATTTTCAAATCACCAATTTAAGCTTAGATCAAACCGGTGCTTGGAGCATGCAATTAAATAACGGTTTAGAAATTCGCCTAGGCAGCGCAGAAGTATTGGCACGCTTTACGCGTTTTACTAATGTCTATCCACGCTTGGCCCGCCAGCACAAACACCCCGCGATCTACATTGATCTGCGCTATCCTGATGGCTTTGCAGTCAAGTGGGGTAGTTAAGAGAGTAATGCCAAAAATGCAGGCGTTATCTTAGCCGGCTTATTGCAGAAGAGAAAGTATTCGCCGTTGGTCAAGGCAAAGCTCGTCGTTTTCAAATCACGTCCACCGAAGATGTTTTTCCCGATGAAATTCCCTTGTCTCCTGATAGTCAGGATATTTTAACTTACATTAATCAGCCGCTAACATTGCGAAAACCTATCGGTTATCAACGACATTTATTGGACGCTTATCAACCCAATAAAACATACTACCTTTCTAAGCCGATACGGCTTCAATTGTAATAGTCA
>JAHZKQ010000240.1 GCA_022600315.1 Gammaproteobacteria bacterium | reverse complement strand
TATTTACAAGCTAAAAATATTGCTCCAGATTATTGTTTAATTGGCGAAGCCAGCAGCAATGCAAAATTTGGTGACAGCATTAAAATCGGTCGACGCGGATCACTGCACGGTCAATTACAAGTCATCGGTAAGCAGGGGCATATTGCTTATCCACAATTAGCTGATAATCCGATTCACCACTGTTTTAAAGCGTTAGATGAATTAACCCACATCGAATGGGATCAAGGTAACGAATATTTTTCACCGACCTCATTTCAAATTTACAATATTAATGCTGACACCGGCGCCAATAATGTCATTCCCGGTTCACTAACCGCAAGCTTTAATTTTCGTTATGCACCGGTGAGTACTGCGCAAGCTTTGCAACAAAAGGTTCAACAAGTTTTAGATGAACATGGCGTGAATTATAAAATTGACTGGAATTTATCAAGCAAGCCTTTCTTAAGCCAAGTTGGAAAGTTAACAGCAGCTTGCACCCAAGCCATCAAGCAAATTTGTGATATCGACACCAACCCAAATACCACCGGTGGCACTTCCGATGGACGCTTCATTGCCGATATGGGCTCTGAAATTGTCGAGCTTGGGCTTCGCAATGACAGCATCCACAAGATTGATGAACACGCTAATATCAAAGACCTTGGTAAACTGGTCAGAACCTATGAAAACATTTTAGAACAGCTTTTAACCTAAACTGTTCATTTCGTACAAAAGCAGCTGTCTTAGCGAAATTAACCCAATTTATTAAGATTATCTTAATGAAAGCCCCGTATAATCGTCTAATAGTCGCGTGTTTGGCTGTTTGAACCAATAAGTTTCAAGCAGTTGCGCCCGCTACTAAACTGGTTTAACCTAGGACGCCTTAAAAAGCTGAGCCTTACCACTCAGTTCGGAGAGGTGCCCGAGCGGTCGAAGGGGCACGCCTGGAAAGCGTGTGTGTACTAACCGTGCACCGAGGGTTCGAATCCCTCTCTCTCCGCCACAAATTCTTAGGGTACAGATTCTTATCTGTGCCCTAAGAATTTGCGATGCAGATGTGGGATGCGAACCCACTATCTGCAATTAAGAAGATTATGGGACGACCCTGGTCCCCTCGCAGCGATACACTGTGAACTCCGCCAGGCCCGGAAGGGAGCAACGGTAGCATTGGATTCGGGTGCCGAGGTGTGGCTAGGGAAGTTCCGCCAATTTAGGAATATGAAAATTTAGCTGGATAAAAAAATGCATCAAGTATTAGCACGAAAATACCGACCAAAAAAGTTTACCGAGGTGATCGGTCAACCACATATCGTGCAAGCATTAAGTAATGCCCTCGAACAAAATTATTTACATCATGCCTACTTATTTACGGGTATGCACGGCACAGGCAAAACTACACTAGCCCGTATTTTAGCAAAATGCTTAAATTGCGAAGCGGGCATTAGCAAAGAGCCTTGTGAAAAATGTCAAACCTGCCAAGAAATTAATAGCGGTCGCTTTCCCGATTTATATGAAGTTGATGCCGCATCGCGCACCAAAGTAGAAGACACTCGCGAACTGCTCGACAACGTACAATACACACCCACCAAAGGTCGTTATAAAGTTTATCTGATCGATGAAGTGCACATGTTATCTGGCCACAGCTTTAATGCGCTATTAAAAACTTTAGAAGAACCACCCGAGCACGTAAAATTTTTACTGGCCACAACTGACCCGCAAAAACTCCCAGCAACGGTATTATCGCGCTGCTTACAATTTCATTTATCTACCATGCCAGCCGAACAAATTGCTAAACATCTGGAAACGGTTTTACAGCAAGAAAAGATTGATTTTGAAACCCCCGGCTTAAATTTATTAGCCCACGCCGCGCAAGGCAGCATGCGTGACGCCCTAAGTTTATTAGACCAAAGCATCGCCTATGGCAACGGCCACATTAATACCAATGATATCAAAGCGATGCTGGGCAGCACTGATAGCACTACACTTTACAATATTTTAACAGCGCTTAGCGAACAAAATCCTAATGCCCTACTCGCTGCTAGCGCGCAATTAAATTCCCAAGGCGCAAGTTTTCAGCATGCCTTAAGTGATTTATTAGATTTACTGCATCAGATTGCCATCCTTCAATTTATTCCGAATCACCAAGCCAGCAGTGAACTAAAAACTTTAGCTGAGCAACTATCCAAAGAAGACGTGCAACTTTATTATCAGATTGGCTTAATTGGTCAACGCGATTTACCCTTTGCCCCTACTGCGCGTAATAGCTTTGAAATGACTTTATTACGCATGCTGGCTTTTATACCTGGCAATAGCACTCAAAAAACGAATACTGCCGTAAAGCCAGCAAAAAAAGTATCTGCCAAAAAACCATCAGCCACCAACACTAATAACTGGCACGAAATATTAGCCTCATTAACATTAACCGGTGCAGCATTAGCCTTGGCACAACAAATTAGTTTAATTGAAAAAACCGACACTGAATATCGATTCAAGCTTGATAGCAAACATCAAGCATTAAATCAGCCGCAATATACAAAACGTATCGAAACTGCATTAAACGAAAAATATGGCGGTAGTATTAGCGTAATTATTGAATTTGGCGACAGTGACGTTGCTAGTCCTGCAAAGCTGGAAGCAAAGCAACAGCAAGGTCGCCAACGGGCCGCTGAATCTTCGATCATGAATGATCAAGGCATTAAAAAACTCGTCGAGGCGTTTGATGCCACCGTTATCAAGGACAGTATTACCCCAACTGACAATAACCTTAACTAAAACCGGAGAAAGCTATGGCTGAACCATTATTAGATGAAATTAAATCAAGCATTATGGATATGCAAACTAGAATGCAATCCACTTATGCGGATTTATCAGAACTAAAATTAATTGGTGAATCGCACGATAAAACAGTACGTATTACCATGACGGCAACTTACACGTTTGAAGATATTGAATTTGATGAACGCGCCTTACAAGGCGGTATCAAAGAATTTCGTTGGCGCATTCGTGAAGCTTGGAAGAATCTTAGCGAACGCATTCAAGAAACCACCCAAAGCAAAACTGTTGAATTATTACAGACTATGCAGATTCCTGACGATATTAAAAATATTGAAATGGAAGATGAAGGTGCTGAAGGTAGTGGCGGCATAGCTGGTCGTTTAAACAGCGCCCCTGCTGGCAACCCCAACTCAGGCACTTAAAACTTAATGTTCAGTCCGCTTACGAAACAATTGATTGAAACCCTGCGCTGCTTACCTGGCGTGGGGCCAAGATCGGCTCAGCGGATGGCATTTCATTTATTAGCCGATGCAAATCGCGCCAAAGGTTTAAGTTTAGCCGATGCCGTTCATTCGGCACTTAAAGAAGTTAAAGAATGTAATAGCTGCCGGCTTTATACCGAACATGATATTTGTGATTTGTGTCGCAATCCAAAACGCGATCGAAGCAAACTGTGTGTGGTTGAAAGCCCTGCCGATGTCGCTGCGATCGAACAAACCAGTAGTTTCAGCGGTGTCTATTTTGTTTTGCACGGCCATCTCTCACCTTTAGATGGCATGGGTCCAACAGAAATTCATATCCCGCAATTACTGCTTCAACTTAAAGAAAATAATGTTAAAGAATTAATTCTAGCCACCAACCCAACCATGGAGGGCAAAGCCACTGCGCTTTATATTGCGAATCATGTTGATTCTAAAAAAATTAATTGCAGCCGAATCGCCCATGGTGTGCCGATTGGCGGCGAACTCGAATACCTAGACAGCGGCACCTTAAGTCATGCGTTTCAATCGCGACTGCCGCTCACTGTAAACCACAACGATTAAACGAGGTAAAACTTATGTTAGGCGATAAATTTAATTTAATGGGACTCTTAAAAAATGCCGGTAAAATCCAAGGCATGGTTGAAGGCGCCCAATCTGAATTAGAAAAAATTGAAGTTACCGGTGAAGCCGGAGCCGGTGCGGTAACCGCAACCATTAATGCCCGTC
>JAHZKQ010000239.1 GCA_022600315.1 Gammaproteobacteria bacterium | reverse complement strand
TTTAATCATGCGACGTTTTTCACGTTGCGCATGCTTGCTTTGCTCGCTGGTTAATGATTTTAAACCTGTGCGCAATACAATATACACTTCTTCATGTGCGCAATAACTGCTGAGATTTTTGGCGCGCTCTTCAAATAAATCAGTTAATTGTAAATTCAATCGATCACCCGTTGCCCGTGCTCGCGATAGAATTTCATTGATATCCCCTGTCACCTCTTCACGATCGTAAGCAAAATAAACCTGCATCACATGCCCGGATTGCGACATAATGGTTTGTAAAGTTTGGCGCATGCCTTGTTGAATATGTTCGAATTCTTCCGAACCAATTAAATGCTTTACCCCGTCAACACGTATCACGGATAATAAAGAACCATCGTTAGCCACTAATGTAGTAGGACTATCGGCAGTTTGTAATTCGCAATAAGAGGCCGTGGTTTGTTTTAAGGCGGAACTCATCCAACCTAACAAGCCACTGTAGAAATCACTAAAAAATGTTATTAATTTTTTCATTATTTATACGTCATCGCATTTAAAGCATTATTGGCTAAAGTCACTAATTGATTACCACTACGCACTAAATTTGGTAGTAAGCGGATCTTTTGCGCAAGCTCTTGCATTAAGTCTGCTTGCTGAGATTGATCCACACTAATTAATAATTGCCCCAGAAGTGCTGGATTACTCATACCCTCACCTAATTGTTCCTCGACCATTTGCGCGCGAATTCTAAGACTGCGGTAAAAGTTTCTCGATTGGCTGCTACTGCCACCGCCTAAACCCAGTAAACTCGCAAATAATACATGACACAAAGCGTTTAAATCGGCCTGGCTCATTTCTGGCAAACAAATTAAAGTCCCACCACTAAAATCACTTTTACCTAATGATTCTAAAAAATTACCTTGAGCGCAAAAACCACAAGCCGTGACAAGGTTACTGAGACGATTATTGCTGTAGTTCTGGTCGAGGTTTATTACCTCAAGAAGATCTTGACTGCAGAACCCGCAAAAATGACAACAGTAACCATCACGACGAAAAACCTTGGCCTCAAAATCACGAAAGGCGGGATCCGCCTTTCGTATCATGAATAATCGCCAGTTGCTTTCCGATGCATGCAGAGAGATAGTTTGCATAATGGTAACCCTGGTTGCTAAGGCTAATTAGCCAGCCGAGCCACCAATCATTTTCTGCAAACCTTTACCGCCAATCTTCGATTGATCTGTTGGTGTTTTACCACCCGATAGAGCACTGGAGGCAATCGAGTAAAACATTGGCATCAATGATAGACCCGCGCCCACGACTAATAAAGTAATCGCCTGACTGACTGGCACCTGAGTCGGATTCAATTTATGTTGGTGAAACTTGAAAAATGACGCCATAATAAAACCAATGCCAGCGATCAACGCTAAATCGACAAAGACACCTGCCAACGTCGTAACCGTGTCACCGATATTCTTAGAAAACTCTGTCAGTGTAGTATCTGCAAAACAGTTGCCTACAAATAATATACCCGCGACAGTGGTCAGCATACCAATCACTTTAAAGTATTGTTTCATGTTAAAACTAGAAGTTCGCATATTCTCTCTCCGAATAAGTTCTTAAATTACTCACTCAATATACCTTACAAACCTTAAGGGAATATTAAATATACCGAATTGTACCTTGATTATTTTCCTCTATAAAGACCAATTCGTACCAAATGTACACTTAAGACATTCTAATTTCCTATAAAGAACGGGCTTGTATGGCTGTTTCCCAAAAGCACTAAATTTTATGAAGGGCTTAATCTTTGGATCCCGCGATCAAGTCGCGGGATGACAGCAGGAAGGCGGAGCCTGACGAGCCATTGCCCGAAATAAAGATTTAGCGCCTTTGGGAAATAGCCCATCCAAACCTACCCTATGTACCCCATAAACTGCGTCAGAAGGTCATAGGTACCGATGATATGCACCATCATCGCCCCTGCTACTAGATGAATTAAGGCCCTGCCTGCGGTGCCTGGCTGGTGGCCAATTGCGCCTGTGCGCGCTAAGTAGGTGATTCCACGCATAATAGACACCACCCCAATAATCCGCACAAATAGCAGTAATGGCGGCATCAGCTGCTCCCACCCCTCGGTGGCATGATAGGCTAAGGGACTGGTATCGTTACCCCAAATCGAGGTTAGAACCACCCTCAAGAAAAACGGCATCATCATAAAAAACATGCTGCCAAGGAGTAACATCATCGGTCGACCCAGCGTCATCTGATGTGACATAAAGGTACGCATCTCACCATAACGTTTAAATTGAAACGCGGCGCTAAACAGCATGGCCAGTCCCAATAAGATACTAACGTCTTCTAAAATCGTTAACGCCGTATCAAAGTTATGTGTTAATACACCTGGATCAAATTCCATAACAATTCACTCCTAAAATACACCCTTCGCTAAAATTAATTATCGCCTGGTCCATAAGCAATGACTTTACCGCTGGAAGTTAATATCTTACCGGCATTAGCATTAATCACAGTGATGGTGCCGTAATTTTTTAAATGATCACCACGACGTACCGTAGTTGTTGTATCATTCGAGCCAATTAACCAAGCACGACCTGGCACAATGGCTTTAACATTATAAGTAATGGGTTTAGGCAACACTTTTTGCTTAATACCGTGTTTCGTTTTGGTCAGTGCACTTAAACGCGTATTTAAGGTGCTATTAAATTGCTGCATTTGAAAACTTAAATGCTGCAAGGCTTTAGCAATTTGCAATTCAGCTTGACGTGAATCACTAGCCTGATTGTTAAGCTGTGAAAGCTGACTTTGCAACCCACTGATGGCGTTTTGCTGACTATTTAGTTTTTGTTGCACATTGTTAAAATGTCCAGCCAACACCTCATTTTCTGCCGGCACCGAAGGGCTAATGACTTTAGCCACTACTGGCTGCTTGCTAATAATTTTAGTCGTTGGCGAACTGTGATGCAAAAAGGCAAACACAATAAAGGCCAATACCACAATACCGGCGACTAAAACTAAACGTCGCCAATTTGGAAACCGTTCAGCTATATTAAACCCAGCACGTGGCTGCACCGGTTGCGCACTCTCATCAGCAGCACTGTCTGCACCCGTTTCATAGTGAACTTGCTCTTCTTGTGGAAACTGATATTCGTCTTCACTCGGTGTGTATTTACGATCGTCACTCATGATTATTGAACCCCATTATTTTTTAAATTATGTAATTTACTTGGCAATTGCAGATCGCTCATCACCAAAATACCAATACCTGTCCCACCTGGAATTTTAATCGTCGGTGGTGTGTCAAACACATTGCTAGTGGCATCCGAATAACGTTGACCAACAGTACCAAAACCGGCTAACACTTGTTGGGTCGCAGTCAGTTTCGGTCTTGAAACCACGCAACTAAACGGACCACAGTTAGACGTTGTGTTTTGTTGCAAGATTGCATTTGAAAAACCTTGCAAGAATGCTGAGGCAAATAAACCACCATAACGTAATAGATAGTGATTATTGACCGAACCTGAAATGGCGGTACGCGCAGTATCAGGATCGATCGCAACGGCATTCACTGCTACACTTTTCGAATAAGTGGGTAGGCTCATTAAGTTAAAGCTCAATAGCACCCGTTTATTCACCCGGTTAAAGCGACCTAATAGTTTCGCCCCTTTTAATGGACCCGAAACGACATTCGCTAAAATTGGTGTTTGCTCATCACTATTAATTGAAGTGTTTAACACCGCAAACATAATCGTACCGGCTTTAATGGTCGGGCCATGAGGGCCTGCGGCACCACCTTGCTTAGCGTTCGCGCCACCTGGACCAATTAAACCACCCGCTGCATTCTTATCTGGAATCGCGTTTTCAGTTTTTTGCGCTTGGTTGGCACTCCAACCGTTTAATAATTTCAAGCCTTGAGTCGTCATCGCCGATTGTAATTGTGCAATCGCATTTTGGCGTTGCTCTTTACTCATCGCTGCCTGTTGTTCGCGTTCTAAGGCGGCCAATTTTGCCTCTGGCGAATTGGCTAACATCGATGGAAAGGCATGACCTTGATTGGTTGCTGCAACCGCGGGTTGTGTATGGATCACCACCGCAGGTTTTGGTTTTTGGTACCCAGCTTGTTTTGGCGTAAAACCGGCGCGTAATAAATCGCCCTTAGTATAACCGGCTTTCTTTAATTGTGCCGCCGTAAAACCAGCGGCTTTTAGATCAGCTGCACTAAAGCCTGCGGCTTTTAATTGCTTAGCACTAAAGCCAGCATCTTTCAATTGTTTAGCACTAAAACCCGCTGCCGCTAATTGACCGGCAGAAAAGCCGGCATTTTTCAACTGACTCGCTGTAAACCCAGCTTTCTTTAATTGCGCCGCGGTAAAACCGGCTGCACGCAATTGCGCTGCCGTAAACCCAGCCGCTTTTAAATCAGCCGCAGAAAATCCAGCGGCTTTTAATTGACTGGCGGTAAAACCTGCCGCTTTTAATTCACCCGCGGTAAAACCCGCCGCTTTTAAAGCAGCTAAACCACAACCACGTTTTCTAAGTTCAGTGGCAGAAGCGCCTGCTAAGCGTGCTTTACGCAAAGCAGAGACACTACAGTTTTTGGCTTTTGAGTTCTTGGCATTGCCAAAACCACCGGCTTTTAATTGCGCTGCGGTAAACCCAGCTTTCTTTAATTGATCCGCACTAAAACCGGCCGCTCTTAATTGACCCGCGGTAAAACCGGCATTTTTTAATTGCGCGGCACTAAAACCGGCATCACGTAAATCTTTGGCATTAAAACCGGCGGCAATTAATTGCTGCAATGAATAACCGCAATGTTTTAATTCAGTTGCCGTGTAGCCCACATTTTTTAATTCACCGGCATTGTAGCCTGCTAATTTTAATGCTGGACAAGAACAACCTTGGCAACGTAACTCTTCCGCAGTCACACCCGATTGACGGGCTAAACGTAAATTCGCCACCGCACAGTTGGCTGGATTAGGTCGATACATTACCACGACTTTTTTAATCGGACAGGTTTTGGTGACCGGATGCAAAGTCCCTAAAGGATTCTTAGGTAAGGCACCAAAATCATCTGGATTACCAATGAAATTAGGCCGAGTTAAAGTCGGCACCGCAGAACCGCCCTTTTTGCGGGCTTTAACCGCTTCTTGACGATTTTGAAAATTCTGATTGGCAACATATTTATTTGAAGGACTACCAGCGCCCGGTGTTGAACTAATATTCGGCGCACTGCTCACTTCAGCATAGCCTTGACTAGCAACGGTCTTTTCGTGGTTATGCCAGATAAAACCAACGGCTGCAACCACCACCACAACCACACCAATGGTTATGAATATCCGCGCTTTTGCTGATTGTAAAAAGCCGCCTTTTATTTTCTTATTTTCTTCACTCATCTTTATTACAACCCTTGAATTTCTAACTGAACAATTTGGCCACGACTAGAAGCCAATATAATTGGCGTTCTTGTGATTTCATAGACATGCGTGCCATCTGGGCTACGCATGCTCGCTAACCAACCCGGTGATAACACCGTTAATCGCGTTCGCAAATAAATATGATCGTCAAACATCCAGGCCTGACAATCGCCCCCATCCACACGCAAAGTTTTCGCACCATGCGGCGGAATGCCATTTAAAAACTGTAATAATTGCGGACTTTGTGTGGTCGGCAAATTACTTAATACGGGATTAGCGTTTGGGCCTAAACCCGGTACGCGTAAATCCACTCGATAATCTACCGCCGCTTGACCCGGCATTAAAGTCACCATCACTGGAGTATTTTGACCTTTTAAAATGACTGCTAAATTACCACTTTTATACGTATCTGAAGCTTGTACTAATAAAGTGTTACCTTTTTTATTCCACTGCACATTAAAAGCTTTTGGATTACCAATATCGTAAGCACTAATCGGCCATGGTGCACCGGTTGAATCCAAAAAGACTAATGAAGTCACAAAACCTTTGCGTAAACGAATCACAGGTGGCGTTGAACCCGGCGCTAAATTGACCATCACCGCCGCTGAAGTGGGCCGTGGTGGTGTGCCAGGATATTCACTCGCCGCGCGTTGCGTACGATTTAATAAAGTCCGTAAGGTATGCACTTGTGCTGGCGTTAACGGCAACATATTGCGAACCGTTTGCAAAAACGCTTGCTGGCTTACCAAGGTACTACCAATCGAACCGGTTTTATCTTGCACCCGATGTGGCGTTGGTGCTGGCGCACCAAAACTTGCAGTGGCCACAGGATTGCTGTTGGCAATCGGTGCGCCCCCCACGCCTTTATCGGCTTGGTTTAATAAAGCATCAACTTGCGCATTGCTATTATTAGTTTGTTGCCCAACATTCGTTGCTCTCACACCAAAACCTGCCGCAAAACTGGCAACACTGATGCTAATTAAACTTAACGTTATAATGGTCTTTATTACTGTTTTCATGCTTACTTAGTCTCTTTACTCAAATTAAGAGGCACCGTTTTTGGTGACCTCGGGCAAGAAGTTATTAATTGCAATCCGATCCGGATAATTTTCTTCCGGCATTCTGAGCACAATCACCGTGACATTAAATGATTGGGGAATTGTTCGCGCCGCATTTTGGTAAGTCACCAAAATAGGCATTTGAATTTTCCAAGCATAATGTCCATTAATAATCGCCGTTTCCACAACTTTTGGCGCTCCCGTAACACTGACGTTTGACACCATCTTCAAATCGACTAGGGTTTTTAAATTATCACTAGCTTTCATTTGATTCACAAAGTCTTTCCAGCCTTGCGGCGTAAAATACTGAGCGATATCTTGCAACTGCCGACGCCAATGAATAAAGTCTTGGCTAAAGGCGCGACTCACCGCATCAGTGGTCCACTGTAAAACATAAGTATTCGTAACTGCTGGATCCGTTAATGGATGAATATGAATTAAACGCCCGTCAGCAGTGGCAGCAAAATACTGCGGCGGTGCTGGATGAACGCTGCGCCACACCACACTGAAACCTAAAAAAACATTTAATAGCAACAATAATAATGACAGCATCAATGCCCGCCGATAACTATCGCGGTAAAACGCATTACGCTGAATCACAATATTGACGCCTTTTCCTACCATGTTATTTATTGCACCTCGTTAGAAACAGAACCGACTGTCTGTACTTCAAAATCAGAAATCTGGATACCTTTTGGCGCCGCTAATACCGGCACTCGTGAAATAGTCATCGTCACAATTAAATGCCCCTGAGTATTTTCGTTGGCACTGGTAAAAGTTAATAAGATTGGCATTTGCAATGTCCAAGTATAAGCTCCGTGCACTTTACCTTGTGATAAAATTACTGGCGGTCCAGACACCACACTATTCATCACTAATTTATTTTTAATGACTTGATCCAACAAACCCGAAGAATGTAAGGCTTTATTAAATTGTTTCCACGCATCCGGCGTAAAATACGGCTTAGCTTGTTGTAATTCGGTTTGGTAATGTGCGAAATCAAAGTTATACGCGGTACGTGCGGCAACTTCACCCCATTGCATTAATACTTTGGGAGTAATCACTGGCTCACTTAACGAGTGCAATGGAATCACATAACCATTTACAGTCGAGGCATAATAACGTGATTGGCGTGCCGTTACATTCATAAATATTAAAATGCCAGTTAACGCTAATGCGATCACCACTAATAACATATTCCAGCGCAACACTCGCCGATATTGATCACGGTATAAGTGATTTTTTTCAAGCGCTAATTGTTGCACGGTATCATTCATAGCCTTACTCAACGTTATATAAGTGTGTGGCTGGATAAAAACGAAAGCTGACTTCAACCCGACGATTAAAGTAACGACCACGCTTACTGCCGTTCCAAGCCACTGCATTTTTATCACCAAGCCCATGCGCGGTTAATAAGCGAGTATCAATCCCGCGTGACCATAAATACGCACTTACGGCCTGTGCTTGGGCCGCAGTTAAGGCTTGTTTGCGCGCCTTTGGTGCGCCGTTTAAGGTGATGTTATCTGAATAGGCGTTGACATTAATCGCTACGGTTTTGTAGGTCTTAATGAGTCTAGCGGCATTGTTTAATGCCGGTTTAACAGCCGTGATTAAGCGATCAGTACGCGATACAAAGACTTGATCGCTTGGAAAAATAAGACGATAACTTTGCCCAAGGCGAATGGTTTGCACACCTTCCGCATGCAAGCGGTTTAGATAGTGCTGACGCAGCTGGGCTTGAGTCGGTTTGGCGGGTTTGGCTGGCTTAGCCGGCCCATCTAGGGGTGGCAATGGACTACAGCCCCCTAATATCAAGGACATCAATATCACCGCCAGCAATGTGTTTAAACGTACATTCATATCATTTCGCTTCATTAGTACTAAATAGAAATTTCGGGTTTTTAAACCTTAGCTGGGTGTTAATTTATCAGACTAACCTTAAGGGAATATTAAGAAACGCCTAAGTCGGCAAAAATAATTCATTTTTGCAGGTAGATTGGGGGGTTTTAGGGTTTGGTTTAGGGTACGTGCGAAATGTACGTTTAGTACGGATAGCACCATATCAGCCTCTAGCCGATGGCACCAATGGCATAGGTGCTGACTTTAATGTATCACGTACTTCTTTGGCATGCTGCCGACAGAAGTTCTCACTATTGGTGGCAAATAGGTGACGCCCTTTGTACCAAGACCTGGCTAGCACCACTATTCCAATCGGAAGAAGTAGAATACAGGCAATCGCCGCCCCAATTACTTTTACAAGGTTGCTATGCGTAAAAACTGTTTGCTTTTCATTAATAGTTTGCTTAATTTTCTGATCAAATCTCTTGATTGGTTCTGATTGAGGTGGCTGAAAAGAAGCATGAGTGGGATCATAAGTCTCTAAGTTAGACCTAAGCACCTGCATAAATTCCAGCTTGGCAGTGTTTTTCTGAGTTTCAACTTTATCTTCGCCTTCAGCTCCGTCTCCAGCTTCATCTCCAGCCAAGGCATCTACCTCATTATCTGGCATCAATGGTGAAATTTCTTGTAAAATCATCTCATAAACTAATTGCAACGACCGCGGCCGAAAAAAATCGGCATGGCTTTTAATATAACCTTGTATAGCAAGAAAGAGTTTAGCAACAATATCTGTATTTGCTTCTAATACTGCTACTTGATCTTCTGCTTGGCCCTCTAAATGCTCTACTTTTCGCTCCTCTCCCTGCCCTTCTTTTTGCTTTACCTGATAGCTTTGAATATTCACTAGGTACTGCCAGGCTAGATAATCTTGCGGTTGATCAACCAATTGTTCTTGATCCTCAGATCGCTCTTTAGCCCCCGCCCAGCCCTCAAGCTGTAAGGCCATCCAGCGCTGATCGGTTAACTTTAACAACTGAGCTAAGGCTTTAAATAATGATAATGAATGCTGTTGCCCAGAAGTATCTAAAACTTCGCTGTATTGAGTAAGCAATGCAATAAAATTCGCTTTGCGCGCTTTATCTTCCCTTGAGGTGTTTGTTAATTGAAAACAAAGCTCATTAAATAAAAACGGCATTAATTTCAATATCACTTGCTGTGTTGAATTGTCTTGTTCAGAATCTGCGGCACTCGGTTGATCATCGGGCTGGGGGATTTTTATTTTACTAACAGCGCCTTTAATATATTCACCTAGCTGAGCATTAAAATTATCTTTACGTCGAGTAGCCTTTAATGCCTCAACACACTCAAGTCCATCCTCCAACTGCTGTGCTGCC
>JAHZKQ010000238.1 GCA_022600315.1 Gammaproteobacteria bacterium | reverse complement strand
GGTTTTGCTCGGTAATACCGATTGCTTCGGCTAACTCTTTAGAGCGCACTTTGCGTTTTGCTAAAATAACATCGAGATTAATCACAATGGGCATAAAGTTAAACCGTATATTTTTGTTGTTCTTGTAGCTGATGCGCCTCAGCCATAATCCATGATACCAGAATAATTAATATAGCTGTTAATATGACACCAATATTAGCTTGATTCATGGATAAAGCCACAAAACGATGTCCATGACCATTCGGCCAGCTGACCACTAAAGTAATTAACGCCTGATACACTAAACTTGCAACTTGACCAATTAACATCAGCCAACCAATATTGCGAATATAGCGCACGGTATTTTTGCTAAATATCTCTGCTTTTTCAAATAATTTAAATAAGCTTATTAAGCAATATAAAATTAATAAATTAACTGAAAGTGGAATTAAACTCACTAAAAACCCCAGTATTTTAGTGCTAACCGGCATATATTGATACAACACCATAATATCTTTAGGGATGGCATTAATGGCAATTCCCGTTTTTTCTTTAATAAATATTAACGCGTGCGGTGCACTCACCCAAGCCGCAATCGTTAAAATTGGTGCGACGATAAAACAAATCTGGAAAAACCAACGAAATAATTTACTTACCGTTTGAATTCTTTGCTGCATTGCTTACTCCTTAATAAAGGCCGCTACAAAACTGCAACGGCCTTGGTTTTTAGTTTAGAGAGTTATTCTTTAAAAAGGAACCCCGCCTTGTTGACTACAAGCTAAGTTACCATGATGATTAGGTAATGCCATATAAGATAGTATCAAAGCACCCGTACGATGTTGTTTGTCGGTCGTTAAAGAACACTGCCTTGGCTTATCAAAAGCATTAATACTCGCCGGCAATTCATGACCTGCTATATTCTCAATTATCACACCGGCTTTTGGGCTATGGTGCAAATCAAACTGAATAGACTTTGCTGCCGTCAGTTGAATGGCATATGGCCGACTCAATTCAACCGCACCATCTAAATGCTTGGTGGCTAGTTTATAAATTACCGCCAAGGGTTGCCCCGACTTAGAGTCATTGGCCAGCGTTACCGTATTGGCTAAACTCGCGCAAGCGGTGCCCATCAACAAGGCTCCACAAAGGCCGATTAGTAGTCTATGTTTCATTCTCATCTCCTATTGGTTATTAAACAGATATCTCCGGAGATGATGCTATCCTAACAAAGAAATTATCGAAAAACAATCATTATTTGTTATCTAAGAATCATTTAAATGATATTGTAGGTACATAGCTACTTTTGTTGCTATAATTTCAAACATGTAGCAATGTAGCTACATCCAACCTATGGAGATTTTGCTATGAATATCACCACTATCTCGAGCCGAAAATTTAATCAGAACGTCAGTGAAGCAAAACGAGCAGCTTTAGAAGGGCCTGTTTTCATTACGGATCGTGGGCAACCAGCGCATGTCCTATTAAGTATGCAGGCATACCAAAAAATTATTGAAGACAAACAAAGCATTGTTGAATTATTGGCAATGCCAGATGCTGCTGATATTGACTTTGACCCACCCCGTTTAAACAAAAACCTTTATCGACCAACGGATTTATCGTAATGTATTTGTTGGATACCAATGTTATTTCTGAATTAAGAAAAGCAAAATCTGGCAAATCAAATAAAAACGTGGTGGCCTGGGCTAACAGCGTTTCATCAACCAGTCTTTTTTTATCCGTCATAACTATTTTAGAACTTGAAACTGGCGTACTTTTAATTGAACGACGTGACGCAACTCAAGGCGCCATTTTACGCGCCTGGCTCGACGCCCATGTATTACCAGCATTTTCCGATCGCATCATTGCCGTCGATACAGCTATCGCGCAGCGTTGCGCGAAACTTCATGTTCCTGACCCTCGCTCAGATCGAGATGCTATCATAGCCGCCACCGCTTTAATCCATGGCATGACAATCGCAACCAGAAATGTTAATGATTTTAAAGCGACAAAGGTTAAGGTTTTCAACCCATGGGGAGAGGTTTAAATCTTATGAGCTCAAGTCTTGAATTATAATTAAGGCTTAGGACCCCCTGTTGCGGCACCAGAGTCTGTTGCCGCCGCAGACCGGCCACCAAATGTGGCAGCACTACTGCCAAGCGATCTTGATGATGTCTGCTGCCTTTGCCTAGCCGCTAAGCCTTGGTGATAAGCTGCAATTTTCACATTCTGTGCTTTAAAATCAGCTTCATTTTCAGGCTTAGCCAGTCTATCAATCGTTATAAAAATTGGATAAGGCACACCTAAGGTAATCGTTACTTTTGAAATGGCTGGGCCATTAGTCTCTGATTGAATATTTTCATCAGGACATTTTTCTTTGGCATATTTCAAATAGTTTGTAATCTTAAGACACCCAGTTAATTCAATTAACTCAAGCGCAAACATAAAATTTTCACCATGAATTAATTTCACACTAAACTTATCATTCAAAAAGACTTCTCCCTCAGTCATATCTGAAATAATTTGATTCGCTTGCTTGGCTGCAAATTCTATTAACGTTAAATCACGTAGATCCAAGGAATATATACTACTACCTCGAGGGTATTTTGCTAGACTCTCCGCAAGGTGGTGAACTTCTGAAGTCTTTGCATTAGGTACAAAGTCCGCTAAATAATCTGCAATTAAACCTCTCACACTTTGAGTGCCATAAAAAAGTTGAGCAAGAGGTTTTGAGTCCGGCATCAATGTTGCTTCAATTCTAGTTTTATCCGTTTTACTAATAACAGCCTTGTTAAGATCCACACGAGAAAGCTTGTCTCGAATTTTCTTTTGCTCACACTCCATAGTCTTACGATTACTTTCGACCGCTGCAATAGCAGATGATGATGCGGCTGGGTCTTCTAAATAATCATCTATCATAGTCCCACCCAGCGGTGCTTGCCCATCCGGTTTTTGCAGATATTGTCGTATCCAAAAATTAGCTTCTTGCTTTGTAGCTACTCGATCAAATTCTTCTGGCGTGACACCCTCTAGGAAACTCATAAAGTGTGGCCAAATAACCATAAAGCCATCTTCTATCTTGGCTAAAACAGGGGAAAGTTTTAATTCATTAAGCCCTTTTAATTCACAAATAATATCATACAAAGTTTGCACCAAACCAAGTATAGTACCTAAATCATAGTCCTCTGCATCAACACCTTGCCCGACTTTTCCGGCTAATGTAATTGATACACTATCATCCTTTGCCACAGAAAGGCGGAAATTCTCCG
>JAHZKQ010000026.1 GCA_022600315.1 Gammaproteobacteria bacterium | reverse complement strand
TGTGGATCCAGCGCACCCGTAAAGTAATCATGGACGCGCTCATCTCTTTCAAAGTTGATATAGGCCACACTTTGATAGGCTGTTTTGCCAAAGTGTTGCAGCGCATAAGTCTTACCCACCTGACGCGCACCATCTAAAATCAATGGCTTACGCATTGCGGCCTGTTTCCAACTCATAAGTTTTTGAAAAATATCTCTTTTCATATGAGAAGCATAGCTGATGAACTGGACTAAATCAAGCTTACCCTAGGAAAACGTGATGGATGACCACGCTTTACCCTAGAAAAACGTGATTGGTAATCACTTTTTTCTAGGGTAAGCTAGGCTGCCACCTTGCTACGTGCACTAAAGATAATCGAAGCTAAGATAACGATCATACCAATAAACTGCCATAGGCTTAGGCTTTCATGCAAAAAGATTCCGGCACCCACCACGGTAAAAATCGGCACCATGGCGGTTACTAGACCGGCGCGGCTGGCACGAACGGTTTTGGCACCGTATTGCCAAAAGACAAAGAAAAATCCTGAAGCCACACCAATTAAAGCGGCCAGAATAACTTGCTCTAATCGACAAGTCACAATATCGCGCATATTCAAAAAGAAAATACTCAGTGGCAATAATACTAAAAAATTAATTAAATTTAATAGCACTGATGCCACCATGCCGGATAAGGGAATCGGCCGCATTTTAACAAGCATATAGTAAAGCGCTTCCGGGACTAAAGCTAAAATCACCAACAAATCACCATAAATTGAATTATTCGAATGATCATGAATTAATTTCATTGCATTCATTAAAATAAGACCCAAGGTGGCAAACCCAACACAAAGCCACATCATTAAGCCTAGGCGTTCACGCAAAAAGATTAATGAAAATAAGGCAATCATTGCTGGCAATGCACTGGTGATAATCCCCACCACGCTCGCCGACGTATAATGCAAACCCATTAACATAAATAAATTAAATAATGCTCCAGCACACACTGATTGCAGAAATAGGTACCACCAATCGACTCGATTTAACACTTTAATTTCAGCAACAAATTTTTTAGGATGAAATAAAAACCCAACACTAAATAATGCCGCAGCAAAGAAAAAGCGTAATGATAATAGCAATAACACTGACATGTGCTCAGCCAGCAAATACTTTGATATCACCACATTGACCGCAATCATGGCCACCGCAGCAAATAACGACAAGTAAGCAAGAAATAATCGACGCTCCATGACTAGTTCCGCAATTGATGTTGCGCAGCAAAATCATCACTGGCCTGTACAATGCGATCAACAATACCTGGCTCAGAGCCGAAATGGCCGGCGGTTGGTACGATGTATAGCTTGGATTTATTCATCACTTGATGCAAATCCCAGGCATTTTGCAGGTTACAAACAATATCATAGCGACCATGCACAATCATCGTTGGAATATCTTTAATGCGGTCAATATTTGCTAACAGCTGTCCGGGCTGTAAGAAACAATCGTTGACAAAATAATGGCATTCTAATACGGCCAGTGATTCTCCCATATCACCATCCACTAATTCTTTAACGGCGGCTTGATTGTAGACCAAACTAGCAATACTGCATTCAAAAGTCGACCAAGCTTTAGCCGCTTGCATCCGCACTTCATCATCTTCTGACATTAAACGTTTATAATAATTTGTGACCGGATCATCACGCTCTGCGGGCGCTAAAATACTTAAAAACTGCTGCCAATAATCGGGAAAAATGCGATTGGCGCCTTCACCGCTAAACAACCACTTAGCATCTTTCTCGCGGGCTAAAAATATGCCGCGCAAAATCATTGCCAAAATAACTTCAGGATGTTTTTCTGCATACGCTAAACTTAAAGTACTACCCCAAGAACCTCCGCATAGCAACCAGCGCTCAATATTTAATTTCTTACGCAACAATTCAAAATCCGCAATTAAATGCTCAGTGGTATTATCGCGCAATTCTAAAAACGGTTTACTTCGGCCACACCCGCGTTGATCAACTAAAATAATATGGTACAACTCAGGATTAAAATAACGCCGCTGACTTGGATGACAACCCGCCCCCGGACCGCCATGCACAAATAAAAGTGGAATTCCTTTTGGATTGCCGCAACGCTCATAGTAAATTTCATGTAAATCAGAGACCTTAAATGAATCTGCCTCAAAAGGCTTTATTTCAGGATAATAGTCACGCATAAATCACCTCTTACACTTCAGCTAAATCGCCTTTTTGCTCTAACCATTTACGCCGGTCAGCGGCGCGCTTTTTAGCAAGTAACATATCCAACATCTTTTTCGACTTTTCACCCTTATCAATAGTGAGCTGCACTAAACGTCGGGTTTCAGGGTTCATGGTGGTTTCGCGCAGTTGCAATGGGTTCATTTCCCCCAAGCCTTTAAAGCGTTGAATAGAAACTTTGCCTTTTAACTTCTCCGCTTCAATTCGATCTAGTATACCTTTTTTCTCTTCATCGTCTAAGGCATAAAAAACTTCTTTGCCAATATCAACCCGATATAAGGGCGGCATCGCCACAAAAACATGGCCGGCTGCCACTAAAGCTTGAAAATGTTTTAGGAATAACGCACATAATAACGTTGCAATATGATAACCATCTGAATCCGCATCCGCTAAAATACAAACTTTACCATAACGCAAACCGTCTAAATTATGATTGCCCGGATCAACCCCAATCGCCACGGCAATATCGTGCACCTCATTAGACGCTAAAACTTGTTCGGACTCCACTTCCCAGGTATTTAAAATTTTACCCCGCAATGGCATCACGGCTTGAAAGCTACGCTCACGCGCTTGCTTGGCTGAGCCGCCAGCCGAATCACCCTCTACTAAAAATAATTCACCTTGTGAGACATCTTGCAAACTGCAATCCGCTAACTTGCCCGGCAATGCCGGGCCGCTGGTAACTTTTTTGCGGGTCACTTTTTTGCTAATTTTTTGCCGGCGCTCTGCATTGTGAATCGCAAGTTCTGCTAACGTTTTGCCTAATTCAACATGATGATTTAACCACAAACTAAAACTATCTTTTACCACGCCACTCACAAACATCGCACTTTGACGCGAAGATAAGCGCTCTTTAGTTTGCCCAGCAAATTGTGGATCGGCTATTTTTAAAGATAAAACATAACTGC
>JAHZKQ010000237.1 GCA_022600315.1 Gammaproteobacteria bacterium | reverse complement strand
CCTTCGGCCAATATATTACTTCGGCAGATTTAAACTCGGCGCGCTAATTCATTTAGCAGTTTGTTAATGGGCGCTGGAATTCCGCCGGGTAGTGGTTTGGTTTTATGATGCCAATGAAAATCAGCTAATTCGGTGGCTTTATTTGTAGCTATAATTTGCATGAGCTTTGGTTGAATAATCAGTTCAAAGTGACTGAATTGATGTCTCAGCTCTTCAAGTTCGAGTACTGCTTTAAGTTTCAGGCCAAGATTTTTTTGGGCCCATTTACTTGGGTTGATTGCTTCACTGTATTCTGGAAAGCTCCATAGGCCACCCCAAATACCCGTGGGGGCACGTTTAATTAATAAAATATTTTGTTTTTTATCGGTAATAATAAGCATATTAATTTTTTTTACTGGCCGTCTGCTCTTAGCTTTTTTGCCTGGTATTATGGTCGTTAAATCATTTTTATAAGCCAGGCAACTTTTTTGTAATGGACACGCATCGCATTGCGGTTTGCGAGTGCAAATCGTAGCGCCTAAATCCATCATGGCTTGATTGTAATCGCGGCATTGTTTTGCTGGCGTTAAATCCTCTGCAAATGCCCATAACATTTTACTAATAGCAGAATCACCAGGATAACCTTCAATCGCGAAGTGGCGGGCTAATACTCGCTTTACATTGCCATCGAGGATCGAGGCGGGTTGGTTTAGCGCTAGGGAAACAATCGCCCCGGCTGTTGAACGACCGATTCCGGGTAGCTCGCAAAGCGCTGTAACAGTTTTGGGGAAGCGTCCACGATGCTGCTGATAAATAACTTGCGCGGCTTTTTGCAAATTGCGCGCTCTGGCATAATAACCAAGCCCAGACCAATGCGCTAAAACTTCATCTTGATCGGCAAGCGCTAAAGATTTTAAGCTTGGAAAGCGACGCATAAACTTCTGAAAATAATCGATTACCGTAGTGACTTGAGTTTGCTGCAGCATGATTTCAGAAACCCAGACTCGATAAGCAGTAGGCTGGCGTTGCCAAGGCAGGTCGTGGCGACCATGACGCTTAAACCAAGTTAGTACTTGCTTGGTAAATTTAAGATTTTGTTCAGAAAATTGTGTTAGCATAGTCGCAAAATTTATTTGTCGCCAGAGAGCTTTGATGTACATCCTAGCGAATTAAGGAAGTAGAATCCAGATGAAAGTGGCTTTAGAGTCAAAACGCATAATCCGCAGTTATGTTCGTAGAGAAGGGCGGATCACTGAACGTCAACGCCGGGCGCTGGCTCAGTTATGGCCGCGCTATGGGCTAGAATTTACTTCAGATATTTTTAGTTTTAAAGATATTTTTCAAAGAGATGTTTATAGGGTTTTAGAAATTGGTTTTGGTAATGGCGAGGCTTTGCTGCAAAATACTGCCAAGCATCCTGATTATGATTTTATGGGTATTGAAGTTTATCGTCCTGGGGTTGGCGCTTTGCTGGCAAACTTATGCGAAGCAAATATCAACAACGTCAAACTAATTACGCATGATGCCAGTGAAGTCTTAGCAAAGTGTATTCCTGTAAATAGCTTGGATTTGGTGCAGTTATTTTTCCCCGACCCTTGGCCCAAGAAGCGGCATCATAAACGACGTTTGGTGCAAGCGGAATTTTTATCCAAGCTGTTAAAGGTGCTTAAGCCCGAGGGCTTATTTCATGTTGCCACTGATTGGCAGCCTTATGCCGAGCATGTAATGGAGCAGTTGGCAGCTTGTGATGCGCTTAAGGTGATGCCTTATGATACTATACCAGAAGTTATTACGGCCATGCGGCCTAACACCAAATTTGCTCGTCGAGGACAACGCCTGGGGCATTCAATAACAGATTTAATTTTCAAAAAATTATAGCTGAGTTGAAATGAGAAATTGGCAACTTAATTTAGCCCGAAAAATCTTCCATGTTTTGGGGTTGTTGTATGCTATTCATCTTACTTTTGAAGTTAGCGATTACGATCTTGATGGGATTAGAACTGCTGAAGATTTTCCTGCTTATGGGCAGTTTATTTTATTAGTCATTGCTAATTCATTCGCGTATGGGCTAAATAGGCACTACAACCAATTGAACTATACTACTCTAGAAAATCCAGCTCCCATCGTTGTGCTTAAAAAACCTAAGGAATTTATTGCTTACCAGAAAGGCTTGCCACTGGAAGAAATCCTTACCCGCAATATAAATTTCTGCACTCAAGTTTTAGAAAGCGTAACGCGGGGTAGGCCCGTTGATGCTGGTTTTCTTAAAAAATGTATTGCCAGTCTTTGGCTAATGGTGAAGGACGAAGATTTTATCAGTACGTTACCGAAGCTGAATAATACTAAAAAGCCGGTTGAAGAGGGGCATGCGCATGCCATAGCGGTCCAGATCAAGCTATGTGAACATCATATCACTGAAGCAAGAAACCGTGGCAAGCTTATGTTTGTTAAGCAAAGTGCAGCACCTGATAGCAAGCAATCAGCTATTCATACGATTGAATTACCAGCTGAGCAATGCGAGCACTTTAATGGCTTAAAGGTTAGTGCCTTACCCTCTGAAATGGTTGGGTCCTACAATAGAGGTAAGTTCGGGGTATATGGTTGCAGCCCTTCTCCCTTAAATCACGGAGCTGGCGGGGCAGCCACCAGTGAAGTAGACTCTGTTGGCCCTAAAAATTATGGTGGCACAGGTAAGTCTTGGTTTCCCTGGAGCTGATTGATAGTTTTGCATAACGTACGTTATTGCTATTAAAATCATTCCATCCTATATGTTTCTTATACTTTTCAACCATTTGTTTATAAAAATAAAATTATAAAACTCTATATTTTTAGATTAATATTAT
>JAHZKQ010000236.1 GCA_022600315.1 Gammaproteobacteria bacterium | reverse complement strand
TTGGAGAGGTATTTTTAGAGTTGGTTTTTTGTAATCTTAACGATACATAATCAACTTTATTATTATTTGTAAGAGGGATGTGGCTAACCTTGATAAAGTATTTTGGAATCATAAAGTCTGGTATGATTTTTGATAAATAAGTTCTTAGGTTGATATCACTAAGTTGCTTTTCTTTATCCAGAACTAAATAAGCTGCTAGAAATTTACCGCCCATGTCATCATTTTCTGCGATGAGACAGACATTTTTAACATAGGAATGCTGCAAGATCGCATGTTCAATTTCGGTTGGTTCAACTCGATAGCCATTTACTTTAACTTGTTGGTCTATTCGACCTATGTATAAATAACTTTTGTCGGGCAATTGTTGTACTAGATCACCCGTCCTATATAGTATTTCATTGTTGGATGAAAAAAGATTCTTAATAAAGCATTTTTTAGTTAATGAGGGTTGTTTATAGTAGCCTTTGGCTACACTAGGTCCGCCAATTAAAAGTTCTCCAATTTCACCAGGTTCCACCAATTTATTTGAATTATCTATAATATAGAAACTTGCTTGGTCTATTCCAATGCCAATGGGGACTGTCGAATATTGCTTATTAAAGTTTGCTTTTGTGACAAGCTGTGTCATGATGCCTACAGTAGTTTCGGTAGGTCCATATTCATTAATAATTTTATGGGAAGGGTAAAGCTCTAACCATCTTTCAACGTATATGGTTGGTAATGCTTCTCCTGCGATCATTAAGTAGTTAAAAGATGAAAGGTCGGGGTGGTGTTTTTTTGCATACTCAAGTAGGTGTTTAAAATAACTTGGTGTCCATTTCACAAAGGTTGTTTTTGTCTTGGTTAGTTGCTGGTAATAAGCATCCAGGTCTAACATATCTGATTCGGTAGTAATTAGAATGCTTGCTCCTGCAGCGAGAGGGGTTAATGTGCATGTGATTGAGAAATCAAATGCGGGTGAAGAGCTAAAATTAAAGATATCTTTTGATGTTATTTTAAAATGCCGATTAAACCATAACACATAATTTGCCAAATTAGCATGTGTGATGGCCACTCCTTTTGGCTGGCCTGTGGAGCCTGATGTATAGATTAAATATGCAGGATGTTTGTAAGTATTTTTTTTTGTGGGTGTACATATCGGGTCGCAATTTAAGTAAGCGGGATCTTGTAATGTTAGAACAGGAATAGTTTGATTTATTTCATTTAATAATGCTGGTTCACTAATTATGCAGCTGGGTTTTGCTTCATTTAGAATATAATCTAGACGTTCATGAGGCGTATGATGATCGATAGCCAAATAGGTTGCATCTAATTTCCATATGGCCAGTATTGCAATAAGCGTATTGAACGAGCGCCGCATGTAGAATGCAGCAATATCTCCCTCTTGCACTCCTGACTGGTGCAGATAGCAGGCTAGGCGGTCAACACTAATTTTTAGATCTTTATATGTAAATGTATAATCTTCACAATAAACCGCAATGGCATCGGGGCAGTTTATGCTTTGCTCCTGTATGCAGCTTAAAATAGTTCTCATTACCAACTTAAATCTCCTTATGAGCAAGTCTCTTAAGTTATTTGAATAATCTCTCTAATGCTTTCTTATTATCTTTTTTATTTAAATCTCACAGTCTTACCGTATTATAAATTTGATTTAAGAAAAACATTGAACAGCCCTTCACGGTCTTGGTCTACTTTAGGTGCAGGTAATGGTTCAGCTAGCGGGAAAAGTGTATGCTCTGCTCCGTCGGTAATAATAGGTTTTCCGTCTGTGGTTGAGGATATTAGATTTCTTATGAAGCCTTGCTCAAGTGCTTGTGACACTGTCAGCACAGGAGCCGCTGGAATTTGATGTTTTTTACATTCAGTAAGCCAGTATTTTCTATCTTTTGTTTTTAGTTTTTTATTTAAATCTCTTTCGAAATTCTCTTGGTTCTCTATTCTTTGGGATATAGTAGGATACTGGTTGTGAAAATCTGGATCCTTTAGAACATCAGTACAGAATTTTTTAAACTGACTTTCATTGACAGTTGCAATTGAAAGTAAACCATCTTGAGCTGTGTAGTAAGAAAAAGGCGCTGCAAAATTGTCTTTATTTCCAGTTCGTAGGTATTCATGACCTTCTATGGCATTTAGATATTGATTTGTTTGCAGCCAGGCGGACGTTCCAACCAAAGATACAGCGATATTAATGACATTTTTAGTTGAGCTTGGCAATGTGCGTTGAGTGAGTAAATATAGATTGGACATAATGTAATTAGTCGCTAAAAGTCCTGTTACTTTGTCTAGTACGGCAATCCCGACTTTCAGGGGGGTGTTGGGTGAAGAACAGTTACTGTAGGCCAGCCCTGTACATGCTTGTGCCGCGGCATCAAGTCCTGGCAGTCGATTGGTTTTGGCTTCGGGGTAGCCATCAATGGAGCAATAAATTGTGGGGTTTGCTTTATCAGATTGTAAAAATAATTGTAGTAACTTGTCGTTCTCTTTCGCACGAACCGAGCGGTTATCTACTATAACATCAGCAGTATTTAATAATTTTTCAAGCAATTCTTCGTCTTTCTCATTATCGGAATCAATAGCAAGACTTAATTGTCCATAGGTAAGTGAATTAAAGATCGCAGGAGAAAAAACATAACGTGAGGGGTCCCCCAGCGGTTTGCGTTCAACTTTGATAACAAGCGCACCTTGCCGAACTAAATTTTGTAGGGCGACAGGTCCAGCCACATAATAGCAAAGCCCGACTACGACAATTCCATTTAAGGGACCTTTAAGGATATTTGATTCATAATGGCTTAATAATGTTTTTTTCATTGCAATGCCCCTATCAAATTGAAAATCTCCATCGACTACTTGTATCAGGAGGTGGAATATAAAGTGATATCTCCCATCTGAAAACACCGTTGCAATACCAGAAAGTGTGATAAAAGAGTGTTCTTTATATTTTGGGAGGTAATTGTAACGGTTATGATACAAAATATCAGCGTGATTAAATTATGTGACTAAAACCTTATATTGTCCAGCAATTGAGCCAAAAAATGGGATTTTTTGTAATTTAATGATTACTTAAGCTTTGAATCTTTTGAGAATTCATTTTAGTGCTAGTAATTACACTTAATAATATAAGAGAGTAAAGTGATTTTCACTTAAAGGAAAATGTGATATTTTTCTCGGATAGGCTTGCTTTATCTGTTGGCCTGTCAGGAAAGAATTTATAGCTTGTAAGTTTTAAGCAAGGAGGTTTTATGGCTAGAGTAGAAGAACCTAGAGGAGTAGTTGACAGAGGGGCCGCCGATGGTGGAAACAATTATGGAGCGATGGATCAGGTGGCGGGTGCAGAGCCTGTTCGGGCTGCACCTACATTTAGTCAGATTAATGAGGTGAAATTAAGTGCTGATGTCCGTCAACAGGCGCGAGATGAAGCTAAAAGGGCAACTTGTGGTAATTATGGACTCTGGTTAGGTTTGATGACATCGTTGGCCTCAGGCGCGCTTGGAATATCAAAATTGTTAGTTGATGATGGTGAGGCAGAGCAAATTGGAATTGCTGGTGCTGAATTGGCATTGTATCTTTTTTCCTTAGGGGTAAACTTAAGGGAGCATATATCTAAAATTGAAGATATACAAGCATTGTTCTATCAATTTGCTAGGTGGGAGCAGGAAGATGGTACAAAACGCTTTCATGGTGTTTATAAAGGTGTTTTTTGTACTTCGGGATTGACTTTTTTGGTTGGGGTGGGTTGTGCGCTTGCATCAATTGGTTTGCATGTTGCAAACAAGTCAGCAGCTAATTTTATAGATGTTGCAGCCCCTTTCGTTACTGGTGTAATTAATGCAGTAAGGGGGTATGATCTTGACGAGCAATTTAGACAATATGAAAAAAGATTTATAGAGTTAAGTCCAGAAGAAATAAAACGTGATTACAGTGAGCAAGGCGGGATTCAAGCATATCAGCATTTGAAAAGAGGCTTGTATCGATTTTTTATTACGAGAAAAATCTACAATGAAGCTGAGATTAGGGATCTTTCAGGTGATAATCGAGCTTTACCTTTTCAATTGCGATAGCGGATTAAAATCTTATGTAGTGGTAAACCAGATTTGATAACTGTTCTGAATTTTTTCTGGTAAAACGCTTCCATAATATCGTGAATCCCATGAATAAATCGGATCATTTGTTCCATATAGCCAATAACCTTTAATATTGTAACGACTTCCGTAGGATATCCATTGCTTGATATGATGGTGTTCGTGATCGAGACTTTGATGTGGGGTAAAGTAGTGTGTTCTATTATTTACAATGATTGCTTTGCTTGTAAGAGTGACAGTATCACCGGGAACAGCAATAACCGTTTTGAGAATCGCTATCGCATGACCTGGGCAATTTCCAGAATCTAAGTAACCAGATTTTAAACCTGCCTCTGCAATTTTTTTTGGTAAACAGACAGCCACAATATCACCACTCTGGATATTAGTTTTGGTAGCACGCTGATAGATTCCGATTGGCATAGAGCTGGTGTCATTAATTTTAAGACCTAAATATTT